>JAEUSQ010000049.1 GCA_016788705.1 Bacteroidetes Order II. bacterium | reverse complement strand
TACGGAGCGGAAATCTATGCCCGTATTCAATCCTTTATCTCCACTGTCCGAAAACTCCAATTCAATCCTTTCAATGAACTCTATACCGTGCTATCTGGCGGTATCCCAGAGTATCGGGGCCCCGCAGGCTAACCAGTTACTAAAAATTAATATATAGGTTTTCTTTTCGACCCATATAGCTTTGTTTCGTCTAAAAGAATGGCTTCCTGAATAATTTCAACAATCTTTTCCCTTGGCATTTTAGAAAGGTCACTTACTTCAATACCGTACACCTGTTTTCTGCCTTTATGCGCTAACAGACCTTGGTAGTTTGAAAGTTCATTCCCACGGATAAAGGCAAGCTCTACAACACCATTCTTGAGCGGATTCAAATAACAAATCCAGCTCTTATTATAATAAAAAGGGATTTTATATCTTATTTTATCAGTTAAATTATATGTTGAAACCAATAGATGATGTAAGTAAATCATTACTTCACGCTGGGGCCCGTCATATTGATCTATGAATTGATCAACCTCTGAATACATGTTTCTCATAAACAACTATGATTAATTCAAGAATTATTTAAATTAAAATTCAGTGTTTTATAAATTTTAAATAAAAATTTTCTTTAAAATATTTTATAAATACCATATACAAATATAATTATGTTAATCACAAATATTGGTATAATCATTTAGTTTATTTAGAATTATCTTGTCTGTACATAACAGATTAGAAAAACCTTTTTAAAATTGTTTACCTATATGATAAAAAATTAACAAATTAACATTTGCATAGTATAAAAATTCTTACTAGTGTAAGTCAAGCGGCTTTCTCCAAGGGTGTAGCCCGATACCAATACATTTTTTTGACAAGTTCTCGGTGGTATCTACCTTTTTTGCCGTATTTTGTAATTTATTTTTTATGCTCAATTCAACTACGCTAAGATGCTCAAAACCATTCGCTTGCTCTTCATCACCGCCTATTTTTCAGGACTTGCATGGGCACAAGGCCCCAACCACACCCAATTTGCTCCAATGCCTTTTCCGCCCGCAGACGGTCTCCGAACCGGATCCGGAGCCCCAGGCGCCGAGTATTGGCAAAATACAGCTTCCTATCAGATCAAGGTCAGCCTTATCCCCGAAGCCCATACCATTCGCGGAAGACAAACCATCACCTATACCAATCATTCACCGGATGCCCTGCCTTTTTTATGGCTGCATATGGAGCAAAACCTGTTTAAACCTAATAGTGCAGGCCAACTAAAACAACCACCGGAATCGCGCTGGCGCGGTAGTTTTGCGGATGGTGGTTTGGAACTTCCATCTCTTATGGTAATCATGAATGGAAAAAGATACACCCCGAAGACCTTTCTCAACGATACACGCTTGAGGGTGGACCTTGAAGCCCCTTTGGCCGCTAAAGGCGGAATCGTACAATTAGAAATAGAGTGGTCTTTTGTTATACCGGAATATGGCGCAGACCGTATGGGACGTTTTGATGCCGAACAAGGCATGGTGTATCAATTGGCCCAATGGTACCCACGTATGTGCGTATATGACGCTACCGATGGCTGGAATACAATGCCTTACTTGGGACAAGGCGAATTTTATTTAGATTACGGAAATTATGACTTCGAGATTACCGCACCCTCAAATATGATCGTTGTCGCTTCCGGCAGTTTATTAAATCCAGAAACCGTTTTAACCACTGCCCAACTTCAACGTTATCAACAAGCCAAAAACACAGCCATCACGGTAAGGATTGTGAAGCCGGAAGAAGTGGGCACACCCACAAGCAGGCCACAAGGGAAAGAGGTCTTGGTTTGGAAATTCCGGGCAGAAAATGTCCGTGATGTGGCTTGGGCAGCCTCGGCGGCCTTTATCTGGGATGCCGCCACCGTGGATGGCGTCTGGCTGGCCTCCGCGTATCCCAAAGAAGGGCTGGGCAATTCGGAAAACCCCGGATGGGAAGAATCTACACAGATGATGGCCCATTCCCTAAAAGAATACGCCACCCGTTGGATGAAATATCCTTACCCTTCTATGACCAATGTGGCAGGTGTTGTTGGCGGCATGGAGTATCCGATGATGATCTTTTGTGCTGTTGGAGACCGAGGAGAAAGCCTGTTTGGGGTTACTGATCATGAATTCGGCCACATTTATTACCCCATGATCGTTGGATCCGACGAACGCCGTCATGCATGGATGGACGAAGGATTTAACACGTTTATCAACTTCTATGCCACCCTTTCTTATTACAAACAAGATCCAAAGTCCTTTTGGCAAAATACCGCAGAGCAAATCACCTTCTACAGCCAAATAGGTTATTGGGACCAGCCTCTAACCACCGCACCAGACCTCACTGTTCCGGAGGCATTAGGTCTTTTGGCGTATTACAAACCCGCCTATGGGCTTACGCTCCTTCGGGAATACATTCTTGGCCCGGAGTCTTTCGATGCCGCTTTCCGTACCTATACCGAGCGCTGGAAATATAAACACCCGCAGCCACAAGACTTTTTCCGCACCATCGAAGATGTTTCTGGAGAAGACCTTGCTTGGTTTTGGCGGGGTTGGTTTTATTCCAATGAACGGTATGATGTGGGGATTCAAAGCGTTGAGATGGGATCAGGTGAAATGATACTTACCCTCAAAAAAAACAAGCCCTTGATACTGCCACAGCTATTGGAAATCACCTATCAAAACAATACCAAAGAGCGCATAAAACTACCCGCCATCATCTGGCATATGGGAGATACCTTTACCAAGTCGTTACCCGTGAAAGGCAAGGTTTTAAAGGTGCAATTAGATCCAGATAAACTATTGCCAGACCAAAACCGTGCAAACGACGCTTGGAAGAGTAAAAACTAATTGTTTTTGATGAACATAAAAATAGCCCCTGTTGTGTGATTGAACAGGGGCTATTTTTTGATTCGTGAAGCAAGTGTCAAATACCGTTTCGCCAGCTAAATCTTTCATGGGTTATTGAAGGGGCAAACAACCATCCGGCGACGGGTTATTTGTGCTTGGGTTCGGGTAATAAAACGCGGTCTATCAACCCATACGCTTGGGCTTCTTTTCCAGACAGCCAATAGTCACGGTCTGCATCAGATTCCAATTGTTCGAGGGATTTACCCGTATGATGGCTCAGAATTTCATAAAGGGTTGTTTTGATCTTGGCAATCTCCCGGGCGGTAATCTCTATATCAGACGCCTGCCCTTGTGCGCCTCCAAGCGGCTGATGAATCATGATTCGGGAATGAGGCAATGCCGCCCGTTTTCCAGATTCACCCGCTGCCAGCAATACGGCACCCATCGAGGCAGCCAAGCCTACACATATGGTGGCTACCTGAGGCGTAATAAACTGCATGGTATCATAAATGGCCAAGCCGCTATCCACACTTCCACCAGGTGAATTGATGTATATACTGATGTCGCGGTCGGGATCGTCACTGGCCAAAAACAACAGCTGCGCAATGGCCAGATTGGCGGTCCAGTCATCTATCGGCGTACCAATCATCACAATGCGCTCTTTGAGCAAGCGGCTGAAAATATCATATCGGATAGAACCACGCGACGTCACTTCCTCAACGGTTGGAATCACCGCCTGAATGGGTGTATTCTGAAAGGGCTTACTGTAGATACCTTCTGGAATAGACGTTAAACTGCGCGTAAACTTAAAGAAATCTTGCACCATTGGGCTTTGGAATAAAGACAATCTACTGATGGTATGAAAGTATTGATAGACTCAGCGGATTTGTCTGGTGAAACACATTTATTTGATAACAGACCCCTTTCCAGATAAAGAAAGGGCTGGTCTGAACACATCACAACCAACCCTTTTCAAACTGGTTCCCCAGCGGGTATTTATTCGGCTTTTACGCCTGCTTCCGACGACACATTCGTCAGTTCTTGTTTCATTTCTTCAATCTCCGCTCGGATACTAGCCAAGTCTTTTTGCAAATCGCGGGCAACGTCCTCTTCCCCTCCTTCTTGCAATTCGGTTACCTGGGCACTGATCTTGGCTTCTTGCCCTTCCAAATACGAGAGGTCTTCCTTAGCTTGCTCTTTCTCGAAGTCTGCACGCGACTTTTCCACAACGGCTACGTTGTTTTTGAGAAAGTCTAAGGCTTTTTGGGACAAGATTTTATCTTCCATTTCATTCACGAAGGCCTCCTTATTGTTTTGTTCAAAGATACTACGAATCATATCCACGTCAACAAAACCTAATGCGGAGGCCAGTTCATTGTAATAGGCTTGGTAATCTTCGTCCAAAATATCAAAATTCTGTTCTTCTATAATTTTGTCACGGATAACCATCCAACGGGCTGCCTGCTCGGCATTTTTCGTTTGCGAAAGCCGATAATGGTTCTCATTGTATGAATCAGGAAGTTTTCCATTAAATTTGCGGAGTTGTTCTTCCCTATATGTTTTGACATAATGGTCTAACATAGACTCCACAACCGATTCTGGCACTTCAAATATATTCGCCTTCAGCGCCTCGCTGATGACCTTATTATCAACCAAATCGTTGGAGCGTTTTTCTCGGGCAGAAGTTTCCTGTTTCTCAAGGATTTGTTTCAATTCTTCCACCGTCTTGGCTTGCTCTTGAGACATTTTAGCGGCCAACTCGTCGGTCAACTCCGGAATATTTCGTTCCTGAATGTTCTTGATGGTAACTTGCCAAACGTGCGAATGTGCGTGTGCAGGATCTTCGTGTGTTACGGTAACCTCCACCACATCGCCTGATTTTTTGCCCAATAATGCTGCTTTAAAAACCTCCAACAGATTGGGGTCATTCATCACAATTGTTGCATTTTCCTCATTTCTACCCGAATCTTTCACTTCTTTGGTTTCGGCATCCAACTCCACCATATCGGTTGTAAGGATAGACTTTTCACCAACCGCATCATCCGAGTCTTCCAAGGTAGATTGGCGGAGGAGCATATAGTCAAGCTGCCCCTGCACGTCTTCTGGTGTAACCGGATTCACAAGACGAGAAACCTGAACCCCTTCTAGTGTTGACAATTCAAATTGCGGATAAATCCCAAAACGAATAACGGCTTTAAGGTCTTGACCATCTGCATACTCAAAAACCGTCATTTTAGACTGACCAAACGTTTCGTATGCAGGATTGTCTAACACTTCATCTTCAAACGTGTCTTTCACAAGTTTATCTACCACCTCGAATGCAGCTGCTTCACCATACAACTTTTTGATGAGCTGTTTTGGTACTTTGCCCGGACGAAACCCCGGCATGGTAGCTTTCTTGGCCACTTGACGAAGTTTATTCTCAATAAAAGGCGTCAGTTCGGTAGCAGGTATTTCAAGTACAAAATCATATTCCACCGAGTTGACAGGAGTAATTGTGGTGTTCATAAAACGTTCATTCGGTTGGCATGTATAAAACAGAGACCTTAAAAGTACATAGAAGAATTAAGTTTATCAAAATAGCGAATGAATATCTAAATGGCAATTCGGGAATAATAAAGATTCATAAAATTCAATACCCTGCCTGATTAATCGCGTAGGTTGCCCCCTCTCTGTTCATCGGTGGGAAAAGTTTTCGCCATTTGTAACATAATCAGGCCAGCCATCAACCAAAATCCAGCCGCTACGGAAAACGCATAGGTCCGCCCCCACCAAACGACCATCAGTGAAATAACGACCGGGCCAAAGCCACGTCCTAAATCATCGGCTAAGTTGTATAGGGCAAAAACGGATCCTCGGGCATGAGGCCGGTTTACGTTGATGAGCATTGCCCGGATGTTGGGGCTGGCAATAATCACCAAAAACCCTGAAACAGCCGCCAAAAAGAGTGGCCAGCCTATCCCAGGTGTTGAGAAGCCTTTCTGAGAAGGATAATTTAAGAGCATTAAAACAGGCAATACGCCCACCAAAGTGGTCCAACCAGCTAATTTTGGCAATTTTGCAGCTGATTCATTGTAAAGACGATTTCCCCAAAGCCCCCCCACAAAACTCCCGATAATACTGGCCACTCCGGCTCCCATCACCACAAGGGTGGCTTGTGCAACCGAAAAACCTTTGTCTTGCGCATAAAAGTCATTCAAAAAAGTAAAAAACACCCCCCAAGGAATGGTTGCCAAAATACTTTGTGCAAAGATTAGCCGATTGGTGGGAATCTGAAACAATTCTCGGATAGAGGAAAAGGTTATTTTTTTGGAGATGTGGATATCTGCGCTATCTACTTCATAAGCACCACGTTTGGGCTCGGTCACATACCAAGCAAACACAAAGGTAAGCAATAAATTGGGAATAGCCACCACCACAAAAGGTAATCGCCAGCCATAAACGGGTCCCAGAAAGCCCGCCATCAATTGCCCAGAGGCCACGCCCAGCCCCATAGCCAGTGCAATAATCCCGGTAGCTTTTGCACGATGTGTTGCAGGAAACAAATCGCCCAACAAGGAATAGACCAATGGCAAAGCACCGCCAATGCCAATTCCTGTAAAAGCACGTAGCCAATACAATTGTGTATAGTTTTGGGCAAATCCGGTCAACAGGCATGGTATCGTTCCGATGAGTACAACGGCCAGAAACAATGGCTTCCGAGCAACGCGATCGGTCCAATGACCAATAAACAGCGTAACCACCCCGCCTAACATCCAGAAAACCAACGAGATATCCCCCCCAAGTTTCACGTCTCGTTCTGTCTCAGAAAATCCAAACTCTTGGGCAATCTGGGTTAGGTTGGGGGCCATCAAGTTTTGGTCGGCATATAAAAAAGCCGACATCAGGGCAAGGAGCCAAACGGTACGGCTCTGAGAGGTTTTATTGGACATAAAAAAGGGCAAGTATTAACCTGCCCTTAAAATACAACTTTTTAGATCAAACTGTTTATCGAACCCCTTGCTTTCGGGTGTTCATCATCAAGAAGTTTGCGGCGATGGAAGTAGAGGTTCCCAAAGGCAAAACCCCCTGTCCAACATAGAGGATCGGATCTGCACCCCAAGCAAAGGAACGGGCCATTCCAATGAAAGTGCCCGGATAGAGCGTGGAGACTTGGCCATTGCTAATGAGCAACAAAGGATCTGGATTTCGGTTGGTTGCTACAAAAATGTCTCCGTTTTTTGCAAGGTCAATCGCAAAGGCTTCATTTGTTCCGAGATTCAGGTCTGTGACTTTCACAGGTGTACCTAAGTCGCTGTTGCCGTCTATTGGGAAGCGGAAAACGCTAAATTGGTTGTCTTTTTTGGCCAATACGAACAAATTTGTGCCGGAAACACGAATAGAACGGACGTCGCCGACGAAGGCATAGTTTTTCGTAGTCTTATCCGGCTTCACCCGATATAAGTTTGCATTATTGCCGCCCACCCAAAGGTTATTGTTCGCATCAAAATCCAAGGTCACAAGACGAGCTGATTCCAAGGTCGTCGGAATGGCCACGTAGGTCTCTTGGTTGCTGTTTTTCTTGAACCGGAAAACAGCCCTCAACCCGCGAACCGCGTAAAGATAACCTTCATCGTCGCGATACTGCATGTCATCAAACTTCTGGCTTTGTACATTGGCAGCGGTAAGGAACTGAGAACGGGTTCCATCTGGCGCATAGGTAAAGACCCCCGCTGCACTTCCACTAACAAAGAGCGAGACATAAATATTGTTGGCCTTGTCGTTCGTCATACCAAATGGTTCTTCTGTCTTGGCATCAAAAGTATTAACAGGTTCAAACGATGGCGCAATAAGGACCTTAGACGTTGCCGAGAAATTTTCCGCACCCAAAGTTCCCACCCGAATATCCACTTCTTCCAATGGACGGGTTTTCGGGTCTTTGGGGTCAAACGTTGGGCGGATGGGCGCCCGTATCGTTAGTTCTGTTGCACTTGCCGTAAGGACAGTAGCACGAATGGCATCTCGCACCTTGCCCCGATCGGGTTTTCCACCTGTGCTGATGATATTACCAGCAGCATCTACAGCGGGGAGATAGAATGTAACATAGACCATGTTTTTTGTCGGATCCGAAGAAAAATTCGACCCTTTGATGGAGATTACATCAATTCCGGCAAAAGGTGGCGATTCTACACTTGTAATGCTTGTAACCGTTGGGTCAGGATCTGAGCCGAGGTTTTCTTCATTAAACAGCGAGTTATCGCCGTTAAAGTCGCAGCCTGCCCAAAAAATGGTCAGCAATGCGAAGAGGGGAAATTTACGTGTAATGTACTTCATGTCTGTAAAGGCTTGATAGCGCTCCGGCCTATGCAAAAGGCCGTAAACTGCCGTTAGAGTCCAATTTTAATACCGATCCGCTGAACGGCATTGAATATCCCAAATTGGGTGTACGAGTAATCCGCCTGTACCTTTCGGTCGCCCCGTTTCAATTGTACCCCTCCACCAAAAGTAAGGCCCTGTTGGTCTGAAGGGAAGGCATATCCGGCGCGTAAAGAGAGCAAATTCCGGAAAGAATACTCTGTCCCAACTTTAAGAACCTCCGGAAAATCACGGGGGTGTTCAGCATCAACCGAGAGTAATAAATTATGGTCTTGGCCCATCGCCGAGAAGTCCAACAAATCCATCGAGATCCCCATGCGCATGGAAAGAGGGAGTTGGAAGGTTTCCTCTTCATATTTTATCTCTTTGGCAAAGTTGCGCGCATTAAAAGCAAATTGCAGGCTTTTAAATCCTGTTTTATATAAAACGCCAAAGTCATAGGCCATGACGGATTGCTTGTAGGACTCGTACACATAATCGCCCAACGTTTTGTCGAATTGTGTAGCAGCACTACCAAGGTCTTGGGTAACACGTTTTACACTGCCTCCAATGGCAAAGCGATCCGACAAAGAACGCGCATAACTCAAACCAACCGACATGGCCACCGGATGAATGCTGTTCGGTAAATCTAAATAGCCACGATCATTATCTGCACGAACAGTGGCTTTAATTTCACCATAATCCACATTCATCACACTTACACCAAACGTTCCGATGTTTCCAGCCTTAAAGGCCACACCTGCTAGGTTGTAGTTGATGTCGGCAATCCAAGCCATCTGACCAAATGAGGCGCTCAACTTACCATTCATATTGGCCATCCCTGCTGGATTGTAGAACATCATCTCCGCCCCACCTTCCAAGGCCGTTATGGCATCTCCCAAACCAGCGGCACGCGGATCAGGCGAAGCCGCTAAGAACTTCATCCCCGTTTGGGCTAATTTTTGTTGATTGTCTTTTTGTGCCCACAGGCTTACAGGCATCACGAGCAACAAAAAGACAAAGATATTGGTCATTTTCATGGTGTTCCTCGTTTCATGGTCGTTCTCTACGAACCATTTGGATGCATCAGTTGTGTTCATTTTTTTCCTCTGATGGTTAAATGGTTAGCGGATAACGACAAATTTCATGATCTTACGCTCACCTTTCCGAAACTCTACGGCCCCCGTCGTTTTGTTGAGTTGGTCTTCATTGGCAGTAATGACCGCAATATAGATGCCAGAAACAATCAACTGCCGGGAAGAGGTAGTGTGGTCCCAATAAGCATCTCCAGACCCATCGGTATGCTCAAATTTGTCCACCAATTCGCCCAATTCGGTATAAATTTCAATGGAACAAATACCCGGAATGTCGAAGAAGCCCAAGGCGTCTCGTTGCGAGAACCGTAGGTCTGTTCCAGCCGCGATGGTATAGGGGTTCGGTACAATACGTACACCATCCCAAGCTGTTCCGGCAGGCCGTTTAAGCTTTGCTGGTGCATAAGATTGGGCAAAATAGCGGCTACTTCTCAAGACACGGTTAGCTGGCGTACCCGGCCCACCGGTATTCTTAGCCTTATCCACATAACCTTGCACGTAATAAAAATAATCCAACCCCCGAATAGGAGTAGTATCATCAAAACTGGTTTCCGATGGACCCAACCGCTTGATCATTGTATAGGTAGAGTCATAGCTATTTTTGGTCCGATACACTTCCCAACCATCTACTTGTGCACCAGCAAACGGCGTCCATGAAATCTGGATACGATCGCCACCAGACTTTACCTCCAACTGCTTCGGTGGTAAGGGGGCTTTTGGTGCTTTAAAGCCACTTTTGTAGTTGTCAATCGCCCGCCGGAAGGTCTGGAACAATGAGTCGCGGCTTTGGAAAACAATATCGTTTTTCTGTGCTACGCTGATCTGGCCTTTTTGAAGCAAGCGACCAACCCGGATATTTTCCTCCCGACTTAAGCCCGCCGCCGCATCGGCCAAGACAATCTTAATGCTTTCACCTGGCTTCAGGGTATAGGGGCCAAACCCCATCCCATTGCTAAATCCGCCAGACGTACCCAATGCAGGGTCTCCGGTGGGCGCCTTAAAGCCCGGATCTCCGGTGGGTTCTACAATAAAGGCATGACGTGGTTTTTTACCTTGGGTCATAACGCGGTACTCGGTTTCCATTTGGGAAACATTAAAAGCGTCGTTGCGGGATTGGTAGTTGTCATCCGAACCAATGTAGTTCATGGTAAACGGTTGGTTCACATCGTCTGCCTTGTCGGTGGCCGACTTATCGGCATGGAGCACCACGGTTCCCGCAAACTGGGAAGCGCCCAAACGTCCTAATGTATCCGCCGAGGCAATTTGTAGTGCCGGAAGCGCACTCTTGAGGATCGGCCCTCCAATGTTATCGTATCGGGTAAAAGCAGGAAATTTGCCATGCCACGCAAACTGTGCACGGAAATTTTGGTTGGCTGGGTCTGGACGAAGTCCGTCGCCCCGTGCGTCAATCATGGTATTCATCCCCCAACCAGAGCCGTTGCCCACCACATAGCGGGTTTCTTTTGCAACAGCCATCCGGGTTTGGAAATAAATCATGACATCGGTAAGGGTCTGATTTGGCAATTCGATATCGGCATCCCCATCGGTATTGCCAGTATTGGTAAAGGTATATTCCTGCACGTGGTAGTTATCATTGAACTCCTGAGAGAATTGCAAAACCCTGCGTTTCATGGTCAGGCCCAAGAGGTTGTTCACCACGTTTTCGAGGGCAAAATCGGCATCCAAATTAGGATCCACCTCATCCACAATCATGGCCGCTTCTGGCTCGGAGGGGTCTCCATCTACAAAGACAGAGGGCAATTCAAAACGGCTGATCAACTTAAAGGTTATCGGGAAGAACTCGTTGGCACCACTCACCCGTGGCCCGATATGAACCACGCGGGTATCAAATTTAGTGCCTTTGTCATCGGTGACATTCTTCGCACCAATCCACATGCCTCGGGCAGCCTGCATATCGGTATAGCGATAAATGCCGGGCCAACGCCATCCATCTTGCTGGGTTTTAACAAATCCGGCTGATTCTACCTCGCTCCCCACTTCGGCATACCAGTTATGGAAACTGCCGGCAGAGAGCCATCTATTGGTAAACTGAGCTTTTGTCATCTGGAAGGCTCCTACCAGCAACAAGAACAAAGGCAGGAGTTTAAAATACTTACGCATAAAAATTTTCGCCTATTGATGTTTCAACCAGTCCTGTTCTGCAATTGCAGACAGGCCTAAACTGTATTACAACTTAATCCGTAGTCCAAACCAGAAGTCACGTGGGTCTAAGAAGTTCAGAAATTCCTGATTTGGCATGTCAATGTAGCGTTTTTCGTTCAGTACAGCGTCCACAAAACTTTTATCCGCATCCACCCACTGACCATCTTTGAATTGGATATAGGACTTGGTATCGAACTCATAATACAATACATCTCCGGAAGCTGTGACGCTGCTTCGATTTTGGATGCCAGTCGTGGGCTGGTAAGCCACTCCTGGCTTACGGAACGTTCCGAATTTGTCATTGCCTGGGATGTTGGGATAGTCGGGCGATTCCGGCAAATGTAAGGAAAGGCGATATTTGTTGATGTCCACGCCATCGAAATAGCCATATGAGGATAAGCGTTTGGTATTCAATACGTTAAACACATCAGCAAAAAACTCTACCCCCCTCTTTCCGATATAAAAGGACTTGGCAAACCGCAGGTTCATGTTCCAAAAGTCCACCACATCCACATTGCGCTCGACACCTGGTTTAGAGCCCCCGCCCACCCAGGTTGCTTTACCGCCATCTTGCCAAGACACAATTACACTAGTCTTCCATCCACCCAAGGGGTTCATATTTCCCACTTTAGGCCCCCAATCATCCGGCGAAATCAAGTCTATGTTCAACCGCCCATAGGGGTATGGTTGCGGTTTGGATTGGGCAGCACGGCGTACCGCATCGTCGTTTACATAGTTCCGCATGGCTTGCGGATTTTGATAAACCGTTCCATAGCCAAAGTAGCCTGAAGAATTCACCATATAGGTAAAGTTGACAAATCCTTGCAACCAACCGCGATTCCGAGAAAGCGTCACTTCGAAGCCACGAATGTCTTCATACAAATTGGGTTCGGATGTAGTATAGTTTACGGTATTGTTTTTAGAGACATAGTTTACCAGATAAGGCTGGAGAGATACGTCTTTATAATATCCGGCAACACGAATCAAGAATTGCTCCGCAACCGACTGTTCGTAGCCCAATTCGTAGGCAACCGTTTTGGGTAATGGGTTATTCGGATTGGCGATGCGGGTTATTTGTCCGGTTGTGGTGGCATACCGCACCAAGAACAAGTTCTCGGGGGCAGGCATGGAGCGGAAGTGGCCGTAGTTGAAATACAACTTGGAAAGCGTTGTGACGGGGAAAGAAACACCTACGCGCGGGCTAAACTCCAAAATCTTCTTCGTTGGGGCCTTTTCTTGATTTTCCAATTCGGGAGACCCTTTGGAAGATAATACATTCGAGAATGGGTCTAAAACATACCAGTCTCCGCCCGCATGGAAATAGTCTGCACGCAAACCGAGGTTGGCTACCATTCCATTAAATTCCAATTTGGTTTGTGCAAACAGTGCCCCACGAATGGGCGAGCGATCCCATTTGGACTGTGAATTACTGGAGGGCAAGTATGAGTCAAAGTTGCCATAATTCACTTTGGTGTTGCTCTGGTTTAGCTCAAAACCAGTCCGAACTTGTAGAAAACGATTGAGTTGATTGGTATAGTTCCCCTTTAGGTTAAAGACCCCAACAAAACTGGAGTCGCGAGCGTTAGACATCCCTACACCCATCCGCATCCCATCTACGCCATTAGAAGGATTGGGCATAAAGCCATAAGGGCCTTCGTCAAAACCAACACCCCCAAAGGTTTGTATAATCGAAATATCCCGACCTTCTCCCGGAACCGTATCGTATTCCGTAGCCAAATAAGCCGCCTGAATTTCATAATAGCTTTTACCGTTCAATGCATGGTTGAATGTAGCACCAAACATCTTGCTATTTACCTCGGTTGGGTTCCAATAATCCTGCGAGAAAATCCGCGAATCAATAAAACTCACACTTGTCAGGTTGCTGGCGATACCAGAGGCAGAACGGAAAAAGCCTGGAGCACCCGAACGGCTTGCAGAAGTCCCACTTTGCCGCCCCATCATGCCTTCCAGCGAGAACTTCATGCCTTTCGCTACGTCCGATGTAACTTTAATGTGGCCATTATAATCTCGATACCGATCGGTATTGAGTGGAATCATGTAAATGTCTTGGTTTTGGATAAAAGAAGCATAAAAGCGGGTATTCCCGATTTTGTTCAGGCCAGGAATAGGACCGCCAAATCCAAAGTCCACATTGTAATCAGGACGATTGATCTGCATATTCTTCCGATGCTGCCATAAAAATGCTTTTTGCAAGGCTTCCGGCGTCATATCGTTGGTTGGATCATCGTCCTTTAATCGTTTTTCGGAAACGGCGATCCATCCTTCAAAGGTTCCATATTGGTCCCGCGTGGCTTGGTCCCAAGAGCCTGTTCCGGTCATCGCCACTTGTGGGTCTATGAAACGGCGAATCCAGTACGAATTTAAGTCATTGGCTGCTGGCCCAATATTTTTTTGTGCTGGCGGACTATACCGCACATTAATACTGGCTTCATAGCGATCCCGCTTTCCTTCCTTCGTGATCACGTTTACCACACCAGACCTTACGTTGCCATATTCGGCATTAAAGCCCCCTGTTTGCACCTGAATTTCCTCTACCGAAGACAGCGGGATATTGGTAATCGGCGAGTTGTCGCGTTCATCGCGCAGGGTGAGGCCATTGACGTTAAAAGACAATTCGTCGGAGCCTGAACCCCGAAACGAGAGTCCTTGAATACCAGCTTGTAGGCCCACAGCTCCTGTAACCGAGGCTACGGGTAGGCGAGCCACTTCCTGTGCCCCAATACTGGCGGTCGAGTTAGAAACATCCTTTTGGACTACGGGACGTTCGGCAATAACCGTTACTTCCGTTAGGGTCGTTTCTTCTTTTAGTTGTACATTCAGCGGGGTAGTCAGGTTGGTACTCACCCGCACATCGCTCACATTTACGGTCTCGTAACCAATGAAGGAGACGCGAATCGTGTACGTTCCCGGTCGGACATTAATAATGGAGAAATAACCCTCCGTGTCCGACACATTGCCCTGCGTGGTTCCAAGTACCTGCAATGTAACACCGGGAAGCCCCAGCCCAGTTGCGGCATCAGTAACCCGTCCGGCAATTTTTCCGCTTTGTGCCCAAGCCGTACCAGTGTACAGCACAAGCAAAAGCAGGATACTCCAGCATTTGCGTTTCATGATTGATCGGGTTTTATCGGGAGATGAGAGAAAGTTCATAATGTATAGCACAAATCCAAAAATATGACCTCATTTTGGGGAATAGTACCAATTTTAATCCCATACCGCAAGCGCTTTTTTGGTGTACCATTTTTTGATGGGTGACCAAGGCCATCCGTTTGGCGTACACTTCTCCCAAAAAATCACCTTTCGATTCAGAAATGGTCTCTGTTTTTTCAACACTTAGTCTATCCGTGAGGTTAACAGAACCCAAATTGGTGGGCTTTAAAAAACGCCCCCCCCAAACAGAAACCTTTTACCACTTCGTTAACCAGATTAACTTCATAAAAAATCAAAAAGGGAATCTATCTAAACAGACCCCCTTTCTTTAGATCAGATGGGCTTATGGCATTTCGTGGCAGGTCACATAGGCCTCCGCCGCATAAAATTCTGGTAAACCAAGGGCATCCATTTCGCGGGCTAAGCCCACATTGCGGTCGCGCGCCCGTTCCCAAAATTCACGGGCATCCGAACCAGGAAAAAGGGCCCGGTCTTTTTGACTTTCATGTTTGTAGATGGCGTCAATTTTTTGGCTTAGGTCTGCTTTAGACATGGGTAAAAAGATATCGGCTTTCTCAATTTCCCATTCTTGCCAAGCCCCACGGTATAGCCAAACGAGTGGTTTCTTCACCCCTTCTTGTTGGTTATATTTCTCTAATGCCCGCTTGATGGCCGTATAACACATTCGGTGTGTTCCATGCGGATCAGACAAATCCCCTGCCACATAAATATGATCTGGCTTGTGCTCATTGAAGAGGTCTAAAACAATCTGAACATCGTCTTCGCCAATGGGGGCTTTTTTTACCTCCCCTGTCTTATAAAAGGGCATATCCAGAAAACGTGCGTCCTTTTCGTGCAAGCCCATTACTTCAATTCCGGCAATGGCTTCGGTGTATCGGATATAAGCCTTCAACTGTTGAATCTCGGCAGTGTCTATTTGGCCGGGTTTTTTGTGGGTGATAAAATCAAAAATCGGACGTGTAAAGGCTTTGATACGGGCTTCTCCTTCCGCACCGCCGTGGAGCCGTGCAGACATCTCTAGAAACCTCAGATGGCGTTCCACATCCATATCAAATACGGCAACCGATCCGTTCGTCATGTAAGCAACGGTCACATCATTTTTGTTCTGGGCTAATTTTCCGAGCATCCCTCCCATCGAGATGACATCATCGTCTGGATGGGGACTAAAGCAGATACAAGACTTTTTCTTGGGCAATTCAGGCTGGTATTTGATACGATCCCGAAGCTCCATAAAGATTTTATACGTCAGTTCATCCGCAGTCCCATGAGCATTGACCAAATCGTGCATATGGTGGTGGTGAAAGTCTGCGGTTTCCAGATGCAGGATTGGTTTTTTGATTTTTTTAGCCAACCAAACAACCGCTTTACGGGCCATTTCGGCACTCCATGAAACATCACCCACAATCCAAGGTGTTTTTTCGCGTGTTAATTCACTCGCCGACGCCCGATCCACATAGAAGGTACACTGGAGGTGTTCCTGCAAAAACGAGGCGGTCACACTGCTATTGGGTTCTTCTTCTACGGCTTTTCGGATAATATAACCTTTGTGTTCACCCGTGGCCATTAGGATGATTTCACGGCACTCTAGAATTGACCCTACCCCCATCGTGATGGCTTCGCGAGGGACATTTTTCTCTTCGAAGAAATCCCCAGCAGCATCTCGGCGTGTCACTTCGTCCAAAACAACCATTCGGGTACGATCGTCGCGGCGAGAACCCGGCTCATTGAAGCCAATATGCCCACTTCGACCTATGCCCAATAACATCAGGTCTATTCCACCCGCCTTTTTAATTTGCCATTCATATTCATCGCAATGCGTGTCCACTTCTTCACGGGGGATATCGCCACGGGGAATATGGATATTCTTACGAGGAACATTGACATGTTTGAAAAGATTTTCCTCCATAAACCGATGATAACTTTGCAGCGCATCGGGCTTCATCGGGTAATATTCGTCGAGGTTAAACGTGATGACATTGGAAAAATCCAACCCTTCTTCTTGGTGCATCCGAACCAATTCACGATAAACGCCAATAGGTGTAGAACCTGTCGGAAGGCCCAATACGGCCATTCTTCCGGTAACGGCACGGTCTTGGATAAGGTTGGCCACTTTTCTGGCAACTTGTCGCGCCATTTGTGCCGGATCATCAAAAATGAGGACAGGCAATCTCTCCAAGCGCATGGCATGACTGGATCTGGCCTGAATTCGTGTGGTGTTTGACATGGGTAAACGATGGTTTTAGGGACAAGGCCGACCAAGCAAAACTTTTGGAAAAGCCAAAGTTTGCCGGAGCAAGCATACGTTAACGTTTGGTATAAAATAGGACATGAACCCATACAATGTTTAATGTGGCGGATGAGGTTCCGGTAAATTAACCAAACCATAAAGAAGTGGAATGGGCTTTTTTCTTTTTAGGCTCCCTAGAAAACAGGGGGTATTTGGACGTTGATGGTTAATGTGTAAAATCAATTACTTACAGACCCCCATCCTTTTGACCTATTCTGTAAAATTCAGGCATGTTTTGGAATCACTTCAAACGCTACCTTGGCAACGAATACCCTTTTGCCAAAAGAGAAAGGCGGCTTGATTTCACCACCAAGCCGCTTGGAGATATACCCATATTGGGGAATTGGTTTGGATTTTCTTGAAGCACTATCACTATAGGTTTATGTCTAGGGTACTCCACCATAACAGTTTATGGTATGTAAGAGACCACCGTCGGGCATGGCTGAAATGCCGCTTATGCTCTTCGAGGGCTAAAAAAAATGCCCTACTCTTTGGAAGAAGGGCAACAAGTTTATTCAAAAACGGCCTTTGCTTAACGTCGCTTGCGTTGGTAGTCGTCCAAAATGGAACGGGCAATCCGTTCGCCCGCAAACTCGGCCAAGTTTCGGAACCCGGCTTCCATGTCTTTCACAGAGAGTTTTGCCAGATCGGTAGCCGTAAAGATGTTTCCAGCGCCCCCTCCCAAACCAAACCAATGGCGGGATACCCGTTCCCGAACTTGAATTCCCCGTTTCCAAATGGCCTTATTGGTTTGGTTATCGTAAATCAAGACATCCCCTTCGACAAAAAGGTAGGTTGCACCAAACCAAGAATCGGCACGGATACCATACTGTTGAATACGCAGGTCCATAATAAAGTCAGCGTCTTTTACCCTGTTAACTGGCGCATAACCAATAGGTTCAGCAGCCGATAACAACGTTTTCCGGGCCATAATCTCCGACACATCTACGTGTTGCAAGGCACTGTCTAAGCGCGCCTCGGCTTTGTCCACCTGAATATACTTCGCGACGGCTGTTCCAACCCGCAACATTGCTCGCCAAGGGTTACGATAATCAATACGGGTGTCGTACCAAAAATCCGAATAAATTTTAGGGGAAGGAGGAATGGCAGCCATTACCGCCATTTTCTGGTCCCGAAGATTGTATTCTGGTAATTTGTTCAACGTACAGCCAGCGGTGGTCGTTAAAACCAATAGGATCATGACAGATCCAATAAACCATCTTTTCATGGGAAGTAAGATTTAAGGTGGGGTTACATAATTTTTTGGTAGCTGGGGTGGGAAAGTTCCTTTGTTCTGTTTTTCGCAAACACAATGCCTTTTCTTTGGGTTTTGACCAAACTTAACAACTTATCACGCCTTTCAATCCTTTTATTACAGATCGGAAAAGAGAGCGGTTTTTACACCCGATATCCGCTCATGTTCAATTTTACCCATAACTTACCTTTTATTGCGTATGATCCTTCATAGACACTATCGTACTTGTCTTTGGGAAAAACACGGCGGCAACAATCCTCTTTCTTTCCCCAAGCCGCCCTGTTTTTTGGTATAGTATCGTAAACACAGATGTCTAGTTTATAAGACAATATTCTTTATATGAAAGCCAGACCAGATCATATATTTGTGAATAGTCATCTTTTTAACCCAATGGGTCTATATCGTTTATGAATGTAATCATAAAAAAGGTGATTCGCCGAATCGTGGCTCATTTTTTACGTGGCCACACATATTATTGCCCGGTATGCGACGGGCACTTTAGGAAATTCTTGCCCGGTGGCGCCAATAAACGCGCCAATGCCCAATGCCCTGTCTGCGGCTCCTTAGAAAGACACCGCGCATTTTGGCTGTTTCTTCAGGATTCTCTGTTGCCAAAGCAACCACTGCGGGTGCTGCACTTTGCACCCGAAGCTTGTTTTGAGAAGATTTTTCGTAATTGGAAACCCTGGACTTACGTTACGACAGATCTTTATGTACAAGGAGTAGATATTCACTTAGACATAGAAAATTTAGCCGTTGACGATGCCTCATACGACTTGGTAATGTGCCACCACGTTTTACCGGAAGTCCGAAACGATGTACAAGCACTTAAAGAACTCTATAGGATTTTAACACCCGGTGGCTGCCTGTTGATGCAAAACCCCTACGATGCAATGTCGCCCATCACCCTTCATGCAGACGACCTCACTCTGGCAGAACGACATCATTTATGGGGTAAATACGCAGATCAATACCAACATCACTATGGCAAAGACCTTCCTGAAACACTGGGAAGCATCGGATTTGATGTACGGACTATTCAGGCTGAAAACCATTTCCCAGCCAGTCTTGTGCAGCACAATCGCTTGGCTGGAACCCTGTTCGTGTGTAAAAAACCCTTTGGCCCCGCCTAAACCTCTAATCCAAGCACTTCGAGAAAATCGGAAATCTTCTGCTCAATTTCTGCCCATTCGTCTTCCGGCGTCGAACCCAGAACAATCCCAGCCCCCGAATACAGCGATAAGGTATCCCGTCGGAGAAGGCCACTACGAATACCGACCGCAAACTCGGCAGCCTCTGCGCCAATCCAGCCAATGGGGCCAGCATACCAGCCCCTATCGAACGGCTCTAATGCGGCAATGGTAGAAACGGCTTCCGAGGTCGGGTATCCGCCTACGGCGGGTGTGGGATGGAGCGCACGGAGCAAGTCGGCATCTCGTACATTGGGTTTAAGTGTTCCTTCTACACGGGCATATAAGTGCATCCGACGGGTAAGGGTCATGAGGGTGGCCTGATCGTCTGTTTGCAGGGTATCACAGAATCCGGAAAGGGCATCTCGGATGAAGGTTCGAACGTAATTATGCTCTCGCAAGTCTTTTTCGGAGTGTAATAACTCTTGTGCAATGGCCGCATCTTGTGCGGGTGCTTGGCCTCTGGGCCGTGTACCGGCAACGGCTTCGCTCAGGATATGTTGCCCATCACGGCCATACAACCGTTCCGGTGTGGCTGCTATAAAAGAGATTCCATGGTCTGGTTGAAAGAAGAAATGAAAACAATCCGGCTTACATTCATAGAGTTTTTTGAGCAATAATACTGGGTTGAGGGGTTCGGGGAAACGGAAGACGGCTTTTCGTGCCAGTACCACTTTATGCAACTCTTCTTTGGAAAAGGCTTCCAACAACCACAGAATTTTTTTCTGCCATGCCCGTACTTTGGGTTCATTATCGCGGCTTATGGGCAATGAAAAATGACCCGTCAGGGGCGTTTCAGGAAACGTTAGGGCATTTAACTCAGCTTTGATGGATTCGAGCTGGCCAAAATCACTGGGAAATACAAGGTTACAGACCAATTTATACGACTCGGCCACTTGTATCATCTCGAAACGCGGAAGAAAAAAGCTGAACTGACCAAAAGGCTCCCATTCTTCATCGGGTACAGTATGTTCAAACCGTAATCCTCCGTAGAAACGGGCACTGGGCTCACTTTTTAACAAGCGTTGCGCCTCGGCTATACGGCGGAAGGGGAATCCTGAGGCTTGTGATACAATGGCATGAGCCACTCCCACTGCCGCAACCCGCCCTTTTCGGTCGCGGTCTCCCCAAAACAATTTCTGATGCTGTTCTTGTGCTGATAACCAAGAGAAGACATCTATTTCAGACGCCTGGGCTTCTAAACGCACCAACCGGAGCACCTTGCGGTGTCTCGGTATTTCGTCATACAATCGCTCTATTTGCTGGCACAAATTTGCGACAGGAGACAAAACCTCCGGCTGATATGGCAAAACAGGAAATCTCAATTCCAAATCATAAGCAGTTGCAACAAATCTGTTATCCAAACGATCTCGTTGCTTTCCGGTTTCGTAAAATTAGATTAAAGATAAATAAGATACGATACCAAAGACGGCTTCACACATCGTCCTATAAAAGCTACAAACAAATTAACGCCTGCCCTTTGTTTAATATCGCCGCATCAAGCCAATTAACCGACCAACCACGTAGCAATCAGGCGAATTGGTATTAAACACTTCTTCTGTATAGCGTTTTTCCGCAGGGCGCAGCATCACTTGCCAACGCGCAGCATATAAGTAACGAACAACCGGGCGCTCACGTATCATGGCCAGAACCATCTCACCCTCCTGAAGCATAGAGAGTGGTCCCGTCTCGACAACCACCCAATCACCAACCCGGATGCCCTCTTTTGCCATGCCATCATCTCCCACAACCACCACCATGCAATGTTGTTCGCGGGCATTCCGTAGCAAATGGGCATCCACCGCCATTGTACGGTATCGGCCTAACGACCACGTTTCACCGGAACGTGGCGGCACTGATACCACGGGTAAAACGGGCACCCCTCCCCCATCTTTCATCCCCCCAGCATCCTCTACCAGACGAATGCCGCGAGAAGTGTGGCCTTCTTTTTGCAAATACCCTTTGTCCACCAAAATACGGATCACCTTGTGTACCGCATTGGTAGATTGAATGCCCATTAAGCCTGCCAGTTCTTTCAACGTGGGTGGTTTCTGAAAGGAGCGTATATAATCCCGAATAAATCCGAGAACCTGAAGTTGGCGTTCCGTCAATCGTCTATCGGCCATTGAATTTGATCTTTTGTCGAAAATTTAAGAAGTTAGTCACAAAAATAAGATTCTAATAGGTGAATATAAAATCAATATTATATCATAACAGGTGATTATATATCCACCTATTATCAAAATAAAAATGTAAACAATATGTTTGTGCGAGTCATATGTGGATAATAACGTTGGACATGTTGAAAAACAGGCGTGCATTTCAATGGGAAAGTTAATAGTTTGAGGTTGTGGGGAAATGTGGGGGATAAACCCAAGCAGTGGGGAAAAAATCCATCAATAGTATCAAAATAGGCTCCAATGGCCGGATTTAAAGGACAAGCAGATTATTCAGTAGATGCGAAAGGGCGAGTAGCCCTTCCAGCAAAGATGCGCCGTGCCCTAAGTCCCGCTGCCAACGATACATTTGTCCTTACGCGGGGCATTGAGCGATGTGTATATCTTTACCCTTTGGATGTCTGGAATAAGAAAGAAACTGCTGAATTTGAGCACCTAAATCAATACGAGCCAGAGACCCGTGCCATGCTTCGCTCGATGTATCGCTGGGCAGATGAGGAAACTTTAGACGGACAAGGACGCGTCACCATTTCCAAACGGCTCATTGAATTTGCAGGCATTGCAGAGAAAGTGACCATTATCGGTGCATTAGACCGTATCGAAATTTGGAATCCGGATGTGCTAATCGCCGAACTGGCCGAGGAAGATGCCCAATATGGCACCCGAATCCAGTCGGTAATGGGAAAACGGGAGGCCGAATGAAGCGCTCCGCCAAGGGCAACGTAGAGGAAGCGCCTCAACCATACGCGACCCCATACCACACCCCTGTTCTTTGTAAAGAAGTTTGTTTGCACCTGATAGGAGATCCTAATGGCATCTATGTGGATGGAACCTTGGGGGGAGGTGGTCATACAGCGGCACTCTTAGACCAATTAGCGTCGGGAGCACGGGTCATTGGCATTGACCAAGACCAAGAGGCCCTCCGTGTTGCAGGTGAAAGGCTGAAGCATGACACACGCTTCACTCCACTATATGGCAATTTTGGCCATCTGAAGGCACTCTTGCAACAACTCGAAATTGACACAGTGGATGGGATTCTGCTGGATCTGGGCGTCTCGTCTCACCAGTTAGACAACCGCTCCAGAGGATTCAGTTTTCAAGGAGCTGGCCCTTTAGATATGCGAATGGATTCCCAAACGGGTATGCCAGCCTCAGCCTTAATCAATCATCTGGACGAACAGGCGCTCCGGCGCATCATTTGGACGTTTGGAGAAGAAAAGCGTGCGGTTACAATAGTGCGGAATATGCTAAAAAAACGTCCTTTCGAGACAACAGAAGCGTTTGCGGATTGTATTAGGGAGGTTGTTAAGGGACCAGAACAGCATAAAACGCTTGCACGTGTTTTTCAGGCATTTAGGATTGCCGTAAATGAAGAATTGACCGTTTTAGAAGACGTTCTGCGTGCAACACTCACCCTTGTGAAGCCCGGTGGTAAACTCGCCGTAATCACTTATCATTCACTGGAAGACCGCCCCGTGAAACGATTCTTGAAATTTGGAAACTTTGAGGGAGTACCATATAAAGATTTTTTTGGAAATCTAATAACGCCTTGGCAATTAATCCTGCCAAAAGCTATTGAGGCAACCGAAAACGAAATTTTTACAAATCCTCGTGCTCGAAGTGCAAAACTGCGCATCGCAACACGAACCGAAACACCATCGGCATGAACAATCGGTTCAAGAAAAAGCGTAAAGAGAGTAAATTCATGGGTGCACTCGCCGATGAAAAGCGGAGTTGGGGTATTGGACCGGATGGAATTGTTGTTGGGCCTAAAGTGGCTTCGGGACCCTTGCCCACTTGGGACGACCTTTCGAACCGAGGAAGTAAGGCCATTACGGATGCTGTCATTGAGGCGGAGTCTAAAAAAGCAGATAAATTCCGCAGCTTGCCGCTTTTTTTACTCATGTTGTTGTTTGCAATGATCGGTACTTTGTACGTACGTCATGTTTATGATGCGCAAAAGTTGTTAAGTCATGTACAACAACTGCGAAAAGATAACATTCGTCTGCACTTGGAACGCAATCGGTTAACTGCCGAATACGACCGGATTACCGAGCCCCAAAGCCTTGTTGAAGCAGCAAAGCGACTGGGCTTGGTGGAAGGATACCATTATGCAGACGACATCCTTATTCCGCAATCGGGTTTAATCCCATAATGTTCGCAACCCTAATGGGGCGACAAACAGATTTATAAACGGCCACCTAACCACCTATGGCTGACATCAGAAATCAAATCTTTAACCGCTTGACGGTGACGCTGGCCTTGCTCGGTGTTTTGCCCCTCCTTATTCTGGGGCAGATGGTACGGCTTGTATGGTTTAGAGGTGAAGAATTACGGGCACGCGGCGAAGAACAAGCCAATTCCTTAGAGGTAATTCCCGCCATGCGTGGCGCAATTTTAGACCGTGAAGGCCGGACCCTTGCGGCCAATGAAGCACGGTATGACCTTTATGTAGATGCCACTACGTCTATTCAACTGCAAAAAAACCAAAAAACCCTCAGCTTCGAAAATGAACGGGTCCGGTTTGTACGATACCTTTCCGCTTTAACGGGGCGTCCCGAAGCGCATTATGCGTTACTGCTACGAAGTGCCTCAAACAAGCGAAACATTTTGGTCTCACAAAAACTAACAGAAGAACAAAAACGGAAAATTGAATGGTGGGGAATTCCGGGCCTAATGTTCCGTCAAACGATGTCGCGACGCTACAACAATGGGGTTTTAGCGAGCAATGTATTGGGGTTTATGGTAAATAGCGAAGGCCAAACGGGTCTTGAGCGCCAATACAACCATCTTCTAAGCGGGGAAGATGGTAAGCGCCCTTTACAAAAGAGCCGCCCAATTCTCCTCCCGAATGGTACCTATACGGTTAGACAACAAGCCATCTCCGAAGGCCCCGTTACAGAACCTCGCCACGGCGAATCGGTGGTATTAACCTTAGACCTTGGTTGGCAAACCATTTTGGAAGATGAACTTCTGAAAGGTGTACAAAGTGTAGGCGCAACTTGGGGAACAGCCATTGCTGTTCATCCTAAAACTGGTGGTATTTTGGCAATGGCCAATGTCCCGACCTTTGATCCGAACTTGCCATCCAGAGTAATTAACCCCAATTGGGACCCAAACAAGGCCCAAACCAATCATGCCGTTCAATCCCAGATAGAACCGGGGTCCACCTTTAAATTGGTCCCAGCACTCGCAGCCTTAGAGATGAACCGTGTTTCTTACCGCGATTCGTTTGCGACAGGTGGCGGACGGTGGAACTTCCACGGAAATATTGTTCGTGACGATCATCCACGAGGCAAATTGAGTTTTGCGGATGTGTTGGTGTATTCTTCCAACATCGGTATCGGTCAAGTAGCTGAACGGCTCAAAGACCATGAATTTTATCAATTTCTTCGCCTGATGGGATTTGGCCAAACGACCTTGGTGGACCTGCCCGGCGAAGCCAGTGGTGGTTTTAGGAGGCCGGGGAAGTGGAATCGCATTACCAAAAACTCGATGAGTCGCGGGTACAATGTAGATGTTTCACCTCTACAAATGGCTATGGCCTACGCAGCCCTTGCCAACGAATGCAAGCTAATGAGACCCTTCTTGGTACAGGAACGCCGCGCCCCCGATGGCCGCCTTCTCTGGAAATCCTCGCCGCAGATGGTTCGCCAGTTTTGTAAACCGGAAGTTGCGCAAAGCCTTCGGGAAAACGTTTTTGAACGGGCCGTCGAGCTTCCTTCAGGGACCGGAAATCCTGCATATATCCAAGGACTCCGCATTGGCGGAAAAACAGGAACCGCCAGAAAAACCATTAACCGTGTCTATACGGATGGCCTTTATCGGGCTTCTTTTGCTGGTTTCTTCCCTGCTGACAAGCCAGAAGTGGTTATTGTCATCGTGTTGGATGAACCTAAAACCAATATTTATGGGGGCGAAACAGCCGCTCCCATTTTTAAGAATATGGCCCAGCGGCTCATTCCGCTACTACCGAATGTAGGCCAAAGACTTAGCCCCGCACAGCATATCCCTAAACGTGCCGAGGCGCCCGTTCCGAATGTTTTGGGCGTACCAGAAACAGTCGCCACCACCCGTCTTATTGCTTCGGGATTTAAGGTAGCACCTTCGGTCACCCCTTGGTCAACGGTTGTTGGTCAACAACCGAAAGCTGGCAGTATCCAGAAATTGGGAACGGTTGTGACATTGGAGGTAAACAATGAAGCACCTAAGCCCCTTAAAGAAATGCCGGATGTACGTGGAATGGATGCCCGACAAGCCATGAACTGGTTAACCGCACGTAGCATCAAAGTTGTATTAAAAGGAGGTGGACGCATTATTCGCCAATCTCCCGAACCGGGCGCAGCAGTACCGCAAGCCGCCGTATTATTTGGATACGAGTGAAAATTAATTCAACACATACCGCCCCTGAAATGACTTGGCAGAACGTATTGGATGTTTTGCGGGACCGTGGATTACTCGTTGCCTCCACTTTTAGTCCAACAGTGGCTGAGACAACCATAAACCACCTCTCCGATGACAGCAGAGAAGTTGGTGAAAACGGCTTATTTGTGGCCATTCGCGGGATAGCTGCCGATGGTCATGGGTTTATTCATAAAGCCATCGAGAAAGGCGCTTTGGGTATTATTTGTGAAACAATGCCCGAAGACCGTACTGCCACAATCCATTTCGCCTGTGTTTCGGATACCAGAAAAGCCTTGGCTGAGCTTTCGGCGGCACTTTGGCAATATCCCGCCTCTTCAATCAACCTGATTGGGGTGACGGGCACAAATGGCAAAACCACCACCACATGGCTGATTCACCACCTATTACAAGAATTGGGGCATAAAACAGGATTAATTGGCACCATTTCATATCGAATTGGCGATAAAGAAATCCCTGCCACCCATACCACTCCTTCTGCGGTAACCCTTAATGCACTGCTACGCCAAATGTCTTTTGCCGGATGTTCGTATGCCGTGATGGAGGTTTCTTCGCACGCTTTAGACCAATACCGGGTGATGGGGCGAGATTTTGACGTGGCTGTCTTCTCCAATCTCACCCATGACCATTTAGACTACCACCGGACGGTTGAAGCCTATCGGCTGGCCAAGAAAAAACTGTTTGACGACTTGCCCGAAAGTGCAACCGCACTCACAAATGCCGACGATCCAACAGGACCTGGCATGCTCATAGATACACCCGCCCGAAAAATTTCCTACGGTACGAGCGATGCGGCTCAGATTCGGTTTCAACTGCTGGAGGACTCGGTTTCCGGCCTTCATCTACGCTTAGATGGACACGATTGCACGTTCCGTCTGGTCGGACGATTTAACGCGTATAACCTCACGGCAGCGTATGCCGTGGGACTGGCACTGGGCTTTACACCCAAAGAGGTTTTGGACGTTTTAGCCACCGCGCCACCTGTTCCTGGTAGGTTTGAACAAGAAGTTTTTGAAGGCCCCATTACGGCTATTGTGGACTATGCCCATACGCCTGACGCCCTAGAGAATGTGCTTCAAACCATCCATGCCATAAAAAAACCGGAAGGCAAAATCTGGTGTGTCTTTGGATGTGGTGGAGACCGAGACCCGGATAAACGGCCCATCATGGGGCGGGTTGCCGAACAGTACGCCGATTTTCCGGTCGCCACAAGCGATAACCCACGTACAGAATCTCCTGATAAAATATTGGAAGATATTAAACGCGGCTTCCAACGTCCAGAAAACGCCCTTTGGCTACCCGACCGTAGGGAGGCCATTCGGTACGCGGTCCAACACGCCCAACCCGAAGACATCATCCTTGTTGCAGGTAAAGGACACGAGCCGTACCAGATCATAGGCACCACCAAGCATCACTTTGACGACCGGGAAGAAGTGAGGCACGCTTTTAACATAAAAAACAACCCCTAACCTTCCCGGAAAACCAACCCCAAACGGTATGCTGTATTATTTTTTGATTTGGCTGGAGCAAACATACGAACCTCCCGGATTCCAGATGTTTCATTTCATCACGGTTCGGGTGGCCCTTGCGGCTGTCACCGCCTTGCTGATCTCCTTGTTCTTTGGCAAGAAAATGATTGGTTGGTTGCAAAAACGACAATTTGGAGAGACCGTTCGCAGTGGTGCAGATGCTGGCGTTGTGGATCACTCGCACAAGCGAGGAACCCCTTCGATGGGCGGTATTATCATTCTGGCTTCTGTACTGGGCGCCACAATTTTATGGGGGGCCATTGCCGAAATGGGCATTCTATTGGTAATGTTGGCTACCATTTGGATGGGTGGCTTCGGTTTTGCAGACGATTATATTAAAATTGTCAAGAAAAACAAGGCAGGCTTGGCCGGACGGACCAAACTTGCGGGACAGTTCAGCATCGGCTTGCTGGTAGGCTATGTGTTGTATTTCCACAATCCCTTTAACAAGTCACATGAAGATGTTCAGACGATCACTAACCTGCCTTTTGTGAAAGACCGTGTGTTTGATTACTTCCCCGACACCCTTGCCAATCTCTTGGGCTTTGATCTGGGCTGGTTGGTGTACATTGGCGTGGTCATATTCATCATGATGGCCGTTTCCAATGCCGTGAACCTAACCGATGGCTTAGACGGTTTGGCGGGTGGGGTTAGTGCCTTTGTTGCGGCAGGACTGGTCGTCTTTTCGTATGTGGCTGGCAATGTCAAATACGCCGATTTTCTGGGGATTCTACACCTCTCTGGTGCAGGCGAACTAACCGTCTTTGCAGCTGCTCTTGCGGCTGCGTGCATGGGCTTCCTCTGGTACAATAGCCATCCCGCCCAAGTCTTTATGGGCGATACAGGGTCGTTGGCACTGGGTGCGGCTATTGCCACACTGGCCCTCATGGTCAAAACAGAACTCTTGCTCCCTTTATTATGCAGTGTGTTCTTCATGGAAACCATTTCGGTCATTCTTCAGACTTCGTATTTCAAATACACCAAAAAACGGTTTGGGGAAGGGCGCAGAATTTTCCGAATGGCACCCTTACACCATCATTTTGAAGCAAAGGGACTAAAAGAGACCAAAATCGTCACCCGCTTTTGGATTATCACCGCCATCTCCGTCATTATGAGTTTGCTTACCCTCCGGATTCGATAGCTGCAAAAAAACAGATTTGATGAACTTGAAGGACAAACATATAACAGTTGTTGGCGCCGCACGAAGTGGTCTTGCGGTCGCGAAATTGCTTGCTCGTCATGCTGCAACCGTTTTTGTGACAGATCGGGGCGAAAACACCCAAAAGATCGCCCTCGAACTCGAACAAGCTGGCGTGGACTTCGAATTTGGCGGGCACTCGGATCGGGCGCTTCTTGCAGACTGGATGGTGATCAGTCCTGGGGTACCTACCACCACCCCACTCATTCAGCAAGCATTGGCAAAAGGCATCTCGGTGTTTTCCGAGGTCGAGGTGGCTTCTTGGTTTTGTAAAGCCCCCATTGTCGCCATTACGGGCACCAATGGTAAAACCACCACGACAACCCTTGCAGGCTATATCTTTGAAAAAGCTGGACATAAACCATTTATTGGTGGGAATATTGGTATTCCTTTTTCTGATCGTGCAGACCAATTAACCAGCGAACAGACCGTTATTCTGGAGGTCTCCAGTTTTCAATTAGATCATATAGACCGCTTTAAACCCAAAGTAAGCATCCTATTAAATATCACTCCCGATCATTTAGATCGGTACCAATATCGGTTCGAGAACTATGCGGGCAGTAAATTTCGTATTCACCAAAATCAACAAATGGGTGATTACGTGATCTACAATGCCGACGACGAGCTTTTGAATCGCCATTTTAACCCGATTGTGCAGACGGCACCTTTTACTTCCCTTGCACTGAGTATAGAAAAGGAAGTGCCCCAAGGCGCCTTTTTACGCAATCAAAACCTGATATTGCGCCTGGAAGGCCGAGAGGAGGTACTCATGAAAGCTGATGAAGTCTCCATCCGGGGTCGTCACAACCTCTACAATTCTCTTGCCGCTGCTGTTGCCGCACGGGTCATGGAAATTCGGTCAGAGGTCATCCGAGAAAGTCTTTCAACCTTCGAGGGGGTACCACACCGGCTTGAATTTGTTCGGGAATTGAACCAAGTCCGGTACTACAACGACTCCAAGGCCACCAACGTAAATGCAGTATGGTATGCCTTGGAAAGTTTCGAGGAACCTATTATTCTTTTGGCAGGTGGGCGCGATAAAGGAAACGACTATGGCCCATTACACCATTTGGTACACGAGAAAGTGCGTATGGTGATTGGGGTGGGGGATGAAAGCGGACACAAGGTGGTATCGGAACTGGGCTGCGCGGCCCAAGAAGCACGGTTTGCCACCAATATGGAGGAAGCTGTAGCCTTGGCTCACCAAGTAGCACAGGCGGGAGAAGTGGTACTTCTAAGTCCTGCATGTGCATCATTCGACCTCTTTGAAAATTATGAGCATCGTGGAGATGTCTTTAAAGCAGCGGTTCTTAATCTTTGAATCACATGAACCTCACCGCCGATAATCTTTTAGCTACCATAAAAAACCGATGGCCGGATATACGGAGCTGGCCATCAGCGGCATGGCGTCCTACACAGATAGACCGGACCATTTTGGGTACTATTCTGGCCCTAAGTCTGGTCGGAATTGTCGCCGTTTACAGTGCAACGGCTTATCTGGCTGCTTCCAACGGTACCAGTACCGAGGGCTTGTTATTAGAACACCTGGTTCGATTGGTCATTGCTATCGGGGCAATGATCGTATTTAGCCAGATTGACTATCATGTAGTAGCCCGTTTTAGTAAATTAGGGATTTTTGCATCGGTATTCTTGCTTATCTGGGTCTTGATTCAAGGCGACTGGCAAGGCGGTGCACGGCGGGCTATTTTTGGCTTTCGTCCTTCAGACATTGCGCGTTTTGCACTCATCGTCCATGTTGCGGTACTCCTTACCCGCAAGCAGTTGTATATACAACACTTTGGACGCGGTTTCCTACCCGTTATGGCTTGGGGGGTAATTATTACCATCCTGATCGGTGCACAAAACGTTTCGACGGCAATGGTTTTGCTGATAACTGTTCTGATTATGGGGTTTATCGGACGCATGAAATTGGTTCATTTGGGCAGTTTGTTGGGCCTTGGTCTGCTACTCGCAGTGGTGATGCTCTTGTTATTCCCCGCACGCGCAGAACGTGTTGAGAGCTATTTGGGCCTCCGGCTCTTTTCCCACACCAACGAAGAAACGGTGTTTAGTAATCGGGGAGAGCGCTTCCAAATACTACAAGCCCAAATAGCCATCGCCAACGGCAGTCTAACCGGAAAAGGAATCGGCAAAAGTACCCAAAAAGATTGGATTCCTGCGGCATATAGCGATTTCATTTTTGCAATCATTGCAGAAGAATTTGGGATTCTTGGCGCCCTGATTGTTCTGGCCCTTTTGGGCATTTTTCTCTATCGTGGTTTTGTACACACTGCCCGAAATGCCCCCGATCCATTAGGATTTTTTCTGGCATCGGGTATTTCACTTACCATTGGCCTTTATGGCTTGGTACATGTGTGCGTAAATATCGGTTTGATGCCCGTTACCGGCCTCCCCTTCCCATTTGTGTCTTGGGGAGGCACCTCACTCATTGTCACCGGAATCATGGTGGGCGTTTTGTTGAATATTTCCGGACAACGGTTTGCGCCTAAAAAACGGGAACAAAAAACCAAAGAGGCATGAAACGATCCCCCAGAATACTCCTCGCTGGCGGCGGAACCGGAGGCCATGTATATCCCGCGATTGCGATCGCAGATGCCATCCGAGTACTGGCCCCCGATGCTGTGATTGCGTTCGCTGGCACCAAAGACCGGATAGAATGGGAAGCGGTTCCAAAGGCTGGATACGAAATCCATCCAATTACTATTTCCGGGGTTCAGCGGTCGTTCTCGGTCGAGAGCATCAAACGGAACCTAAAATTCCCATTTAAACTCGCCGCAGGCTTGGCGCAGAGTTGGCGGTTGGTGAAGGGATTTGATCCGGACATTGTTGTTGGAACTGGTGGGTATGTTTCCGGACCGGTATTGCGCATGGCGAGCCTTCAAGGAAAACCCATTGTATTACAAGAGCAAAATGCCTATGCCGGTGTAACCAATAAACTGCTTGGGCAAAAGGCCGCCCGGATTCATGTGGCATTCGAGGAGGCCAAATCCTACTTCCCAGCGGCTAAATGTGTGTTGAGCGGCAATCCAACCCGTAAAATCCTTCAAGACCTGAATCGGGAAGAGGCCCGAAAACACTGGGACCTGCCTGCCCATGCAACGGTTCTTTTGATGTTTGGCGGCTCTCTGGGAAGCCCCGTACTGAATAAAGCCATGCAACGCGCCTATGAAACCCTCCTTAAAGAGGAGAACCTCTTCCTGCTCTGGCAAACCGGGAAACAATGGTATGATCGCTTACACGCGGAACTGCCCCAACATCCGAGACTGCGCCTGATGAAATACCTTGATCGTATGGAATATGCCTATGCCGCTGCCGATCTTGTAGTGTGCCGCGCTGGGGCTATTTCGTGCAGTGAATTGATGGTAACTGGAAGTCCTGCTGTGTTGATTCCTTCCCCGCATGTTGCAGAGGATCATCAAACCAAAAATGCCCGCTCGATGGAAAGGGCAGGTGCAGCCAAAGTCTTGCCAGAAACAGAACTACAGACTGAATATGGTTTTTTAGCCACCATTCAAGCGTTGCTCCATCATGAAGCGGAAAGAAACAGAATGCGCACCGCAGCCCAAAATCTTGCAAAACCAGATGCTGCCGAAACCATTGCAAAAGACATTCTAAACTTGTGTCTATCTTAAAAAATCAACCTCCTGAAACAATAAAAAAATGCCAAGACCCAGACGCAAACAAAAGCCATTAGGCCGCATCAAACGAATCCACATGATTGGAATCGGTGGAATTGGCATGAGTTCCATTGCCGAAGTATTGATTTCACGCGGATTTGAAGTTTCCGGCTCCGACCTTGCTTCCACCGAGACCACTCGTAGGTTGGAAAAACGTGGCGCCAAAATTTTTGAAGGCCATTTTGCCGAAAATGTAATTGGAGCAGACGTTGTAGTGTATTCATCGGCGGTAAAAGTAAAAGAAAACCCCGAAACCCAAGAGGCCAACCGATTACGCATTCCTCTCATCGGACGCCCGGAGATGTTGGGTGAATTGATGCGGATGAAATATGGCATCGGCATTGCAGGGACGCATGGCAAAACCACCACCACTTCGCTTACAGGACTGGTGATCTCGGAAGGAGACTTCGACCCAACCATTATTGTTGGCGGGAAAGTCTCTGTTTTTGGCTCCAATGCGGTATCTGGTGAAGGCGATATCATCATTATCGAAGCCGATGAATATGACCGAACGTTTCTTCGACTCACTCCCATTGTGGCTGTAATCACTAATATCGAGGCTGAACATTTAGATATTTATGCAGATTTAGACGATATTAAAGATGCCTTTACACAATATGCAAACAAAGTCCCGTTCTTTGGCCGGGTTATTGCTTGTTTAGACGATGAAAATGTGCAAGACATCTTAGGTAATATTGATCGCCCGGTGGTCACCTATGGAACAGCAAGGCAAGCGAATATCCGCGCAGACGAAATCCGGAAAGACGGCATGGAACAACATTTTGGGGTATGGCACAACGACACTTTCCTCGGTGAAATCAACCTTCATGTACCAGGAATCCATAATGTCCGAAATGCCTTGGCCGCTATTGCTGTTGGCTTAGAGATGGAAATGCCCTTTGAGAGCATTGTATCAGGGCTGGATAAATTTACGGGGGTGCAGCGAAGATTCCAACTAAAAGGGGTCGAAAATGACATCTATGTGATAGATGATTATGCCCACCACCCCACCGAGGTAAAGGCCACCCTAAAAGCCGCCAATGAAGGTTGGCGTACCAAACGGATTGTAGCCGTTTTCCAACCACACCTATACTCTCGAACCGAGGACTTTAAAGAGGAATTTGCACGGGCTTTTTTCAATGCAGATTTACTGGTCATAACTGATGTTTTTCCGTCGAGAGAGGCCCCCCGACCAGGCATCACAGGTGCCCTGATTGCAGACTTGGCCAAACATTACGGGCATCGTCATGTTCATTATGTGGAGGACAAAAAAGAACTTCCGCAATACCTAAAAGACCTGACCCAGCCCGGTGATGTCGTGATTACCATGGGCGCCGGGGATATTTGGCGGTATGGCGAAGCCTTTCTGCAATTGATTTCCAATGGAGAGAACGATGGCACAGGATCCGCTTGATGTATTCAAAGCACGGCCGGCCCATCTGGGCAACCGCCGGATTCCCCCACCAGATACCACTCCCCCGGTGGAAACGCAGCCTTCCCGACGTTTTGACGGGCGCGTATGGTTGCAAAACCGGAAAATGTGGTTGGTAGGGGTAGGACTTCTGATCGTTGTATTGGGGGTGTTTTACCTTTGGCAGGACTTCGTACCGCTGAAAGGCGTTGAATTTACTAATGCACAATATGCCGATCTCACGGAACTGCGTAAATTAATCCCGATCGCCGACGGACAAAAAACCATGGCCGAGGTGGAGGCAGACGCGATCATCACGCTGGTAAAACGACACCCTTGGGTAAAAGATGCCACGGTTAGTAAAGGATTAAATGGTATTCTCGAAGTGGAAATCACCGAAAAAAAACCCGTTTTATTGGTGTTAAACCAAGATGGCGTCCCCCAATATTATATGGATGAAAGTGGCTACCCTATGAACTGGGTGCGGGGTGCAAGTTTTGACGTGTTGCCTATTTCCGGTAATACACCAAGATATCAACCCGGTAAAAAAGTACCCAATGGCACCTTATTGACGCTTGCTCAAGACTTAGCCAAATTATCAGACCAAGTCACCGCCCTAATCGCTTCCCTTGAACTACGGCCTGATGGTCGTGTCGTTGGACGCGCCGCGTCTATTAACCAAAACATTCCACCCAGAATTGAACTGGGCAAAAATAGATTTGAAGATAGACTGCTCACGCTAAAAGCTTTCTGGAACCAGTCTGTTTTACCATACCCGCAAAAAAATATTCGTGAAATAGATTTGCGTTGGGAAGGACAGGTGGTTACGAATGAACCGAATGAGCAGAAATAATCGGTTTGGATTAATGTTTTTTTTATATTCCTGATGACATAAATCAGACAAAAAAAATTATATCATGCAAGAGCGAATCGTAGTTGGCTTAGATATCGGAACCACCAAAGTTTGTGCGGTGGTGGCTGCCCCTGATGAAATGGGCCGTGTAAATATTCTGGGACTGGGCGAAGCACCATCCGAGGGGCTTAACCGTGGCGTGGTGGTGAATATTGACAAAACCGTTCAGGCCATTCGCAAAGCCGTAAACGATGCCGCCCATGCAGCTGGTGTTCAGGTGGAAAGCGTGGTGGTGGGCATTGCTGGCGACCACATCCAGAGTTTTCAAAGCCGTGGCGTGGTCACCATTTCCAGTAAAAATGGCATCATTAGCCCAAAAGATGTGGCCCGTTTGCTGGAAGATACCACACATGTTGCCCTTCCAACAGATCGGCGCATCCTACATGTAGTGCCTCAGGAATTTATTGTGGATGGCCAAGATGGCGTGTTGGACCCCGTCGGCATGAGTGGGGTACGCTTGGAAGCCAATGTACACATCATTTCTGGCCTCGTCACGGCAGCCCGTAATATCTTTACTTGTGTAGAACGTGCTGGCTATCAGGTTGCCGATATTGTATTGGAACCACTGGCCTCCGCACATGCCGTACTGTATCCGGAAGAAAAAGAAATTGGGGTGGTACTCGTGGACATTGGCGGAGGAACAACGGATGTGGCCATTTTCGAGGACAATACCATACGTCATACAGCGGTGATTGGGGTCGCGGGAAATAAAGTGACGGATGATGTGCGGAAAGGACTGGGCGTGATGCGTGAACATGCCGAACAACTTAAACGACAATTCGGACAAGCCATTGCCGGATTTGTGGATGAGGAAGTGGAAATTGTAATCCCTGGTGTAGGAGAATATGGCGAAAAACGGATTAGACAAAGTACATTGGCCCAAATCATCCAACCAAGGCTTGAAGAAATTTTGGAATTTGTCCAGATCGAAATCAAACGAAGTGGTCACGGAAGACACATGGCAGGCGTTGTACTAACAGGCGGTGGTTCCCAAATTCCCGAAACAGCAGAATTGGCTATGGAGGTATTAGGGATGAATACAGCCCGCATCGGACGTCCGGTAGGACTGGGTGGAGGACTGGTAGATGAGGTCCAAAACCCAAAATATGCAACCGCTGTTGGCCTCACTTTGTATGGCCTTAAACCAGAAACCATTGGGGGTGTTGCGTTTTCTTCTCGTGGATTGGAGGCCACAGAAGACCATGAAGGTCAGGAGGAAAGCCAAACCCAAAAAATATGGAACCGCATGAAGCTATGGTTTCGTGAGTTCTAAACCTTAAAAACTGTTTTAATCTAATAATTTTGCAAAAAAGCTGACTATCAGCAATCTATATCGTTTCTTTGGAGGGAGTATGAATACCAATAACACACGCTCAACGGGGGAAGAGCGTCCGAACAACCCGATCAGTAATATGTTCACTTATGTGGGAGACGAACTGAACAAAGACGCGGTAATTCGCGTCATCGGCGTAGGTGGGGGGGGCGGTAATGCCCTAAATAACATGGCCAAACAAGGCATTAAGGGCATCGAGTTTGTGGCTGTAAATACCGATGCCCAAGACCTGATGGCCAATAAAGCCCACGTAAAGATTCAAGCCGGACGATCCCTGACCAAGGGATTGGGTGCAGGCGCACGACCAGATATCGGCGCCCAAGCCGTTGAAGAAGCACGACAGGAAGTGGAGCAAGCCCTGAAAGGCTGCGATATGGTGTTTATTACCGCCGGAATGGGGGGAGGCACAGGGACAGGAGGGGCACCAGCCGTTGCACAGATCGCCCGAAAAATGGACATTTTGACCGTGGCCATCGTCACCCGCCCATTCACTTTTGAAGGACGAAAACGGATGCAATTTGCCATGCAAGGAATTGATGCCCTAAAACAATACGTGGATGCCCTGATCGTCATTCCAAACGACCGCGTGGTAGATGTGATCGAGACCAACACCCCTGTGGAAGTTGCCCTGGCAAAGGTGGACGAAGTCCTCTATAATTCTACACGCGGCATCAGTGACCTCATTACCACGCATGGTCTGATTAACCTCGACTTCGCAGACGTAAAAACCATCATGAAAGATGGCGGAATGGCTTTGATTGGCTCGGCAGTGGCTTCGGGAGAAAACCGCGCCGAAAAAGCAGCTATGGCTGCCATTCGCAGCCCACTATTAGATGGCCTCTCCATCCGAAATGCCAAAAGTGTTTTGGTCAATATTACAGCGGGCCGCTCACTCACCATTAAAGAAGCCACGGTGGCCACCGAAATCATTAAGAAAGAAGTGGGAGACGACATTGGCGAAGATGAAATCATCTTCGGTATGGTGGTCTCAGAAGAGATGGGAGATGACTTGCGGGTTACCGTCGTGGCAACACGCTTTGATGAAGTCGAAGATATACTGATACAGCCTAAAAAATCCATCGCCGAAGTGGCGACTCCCACTGCCATACCAGAAGTATCAGCCCCTGCCCAACCATTGATGCCTCCTTCGGTTCAAGAACCGCCGACAACAGGCCAACATGCTCCTCGGACCGAAACCTTGCCGCGCCGCGAGTTTTACCATACAGTTCCTGCGTATAAAGGAGAGCAAGCGCTCAAAGACTTGGATGTCCCGGCTTATCAGCGCCGTCTCGGCGTGAATCCGGCGGAAGAAACGCCTCAACCGCCTCCCGCCCCCACACCAGATGAGCGTAGCCCAGCCATGAAAATACTCCGGTTAAGCGCCGAAGACCGGAACGCAAAAAAAGCACAACCGAAGCGGGATGATGACAATCCTACGTTCTTGCGTAATATGATGGACTAAGCCCGCCTCCCCGTACATCACCTCTCCTTCAAAAAAGGACCCTCCAAAGAAGGAAGCCCCGCCCATCCCTCCACAAGCGGGGCTTCTTGTACATAAAAAAAGAAGCCATCGGGCCATTATTGGTTCCCGACGGCTTTTTTCTCACCCAAACACCAAAAGGAAGTAATTTTCAGATTATGCGGCGATTCCCATCATGTTTTGCTGCCACGCATTGCGGTCGGAGTCCCCTTTTTTTTCAGACAGTGCCTTATTGACCGATGCAATAAGTGCCTCTCTTTCGGCCTTAGTCAGCCGACCAGAATCCATAAAGCCCATTAATTTATTCCAGGCAGTTTCCGAGATTTGGCCAGCCAGATAACGGGCGAAGAGGAGGGTCATGGCGGAGCCGGCTACGGCATCCATCGAAACAGGATAGGAAGTGGTCATGGTCGTAGTGGTTTTTCGGTTTACAATTGGTTTTACCGTTAATATTTCAATTTCCCTGCCATTTTTTGCGTTCTCTACGGAGAAACTAAAAACGAGGTTGCAAAACGACCTTCTGAATACCGTGAAAGCCCTTTTTTTTTCGGTCAACTCCTCTTTTAGGAAGACCAACGGCTCACAGATCATTAAAAGGTGTATAATTTGATGGGCAGTGGTGTCTAAAAAAGAACGCTCCCTAAAAAACGTAACCTATCCGGAAAACAATCTCTGGTGAATGTTGTATTTTAGCGTTGTCCGCTTAAAAATATGGGGTTGTCTATGCTTAAAAATATATTGGCCGTGTTGGCCGGGCTGCTTTCAGCCATCATCATCGTTACCATCGGAGACGCAGTAGCCGGATACCTCGCCCCCCCACCCTTTGGGTCAGACCTAAAAAACCCGGATACACTAAAAACCTACATCCAAGGCATCCCTGACCCTATTTTAGCGCTCATGCTGCTTTTCTGGCTTTCCTCCTCCCTTGTAGCCGGCTATGTCTCGGCACGTATTGCCCCGGCGGCTGCCAGAACCCTCAGCCTGATCTGTGGTGGCATCTTATTGTTTGGCGCCCTCTTGAATATGACCATGCTGCCCCACCCCATCTGGATGATGATCTTGGCTGGAATTGGGTATATACCTGCAGCCTATGCTGGCGGTAAACTTGTTACATCAACCCCCTAAAACAAAGCCAGCCCCTAAAATCACCATGTTTATCAGCTTTGAAGGTATAGACGGTTCAGGAAAAACCACACAAGCCCACTTGCTTACGAAACGACTACAAGCGTCGGGAAAGGAGGTACTGTTATTACGAGAGCCAGGTGGAACCGACGTTTCTGAGAAGGTACGAGCCATTTTGTTGGATTCCTCCCTGCATATTGTCCCCTTTTCCGAAATGCTACTCTTCTCCGCTGCCCGTCGGCAGCTGTGCGAAACGGTCATTCTTCCCGCACTTCATGCCGGAAAAGTGGTTATTTGCGACCGTTACTTAGACTCCACCATCGCATACCAAGGGTATGGACGTACGGTGGCCGATCCCAACTGGGTGCACCAGTTCCAATTAGCTGTTACCGACAACCTACTGCCCTCCCGCACGTATTTAGTAGATGTACCGATTACACTTGCTACCCAAAGACGCAGGATCCGCACAGCAGACCGCATTGAACAATCCGGTCAAGCTTTTTTTGAACGGGTAAGAAGTGCATATATCCAAATGGCAGAACAAGAAGCGGATCGGTTCAGGTCTTTGGATGGAACTTTGTCTCCAGAAGCCATTCACAACTTAATTTGGCAGGATGTTCAATCACTGCTCGGAACGGAAGACCGGGATTGAAGGTTATTCTTTAAATCGTCCGTAAATGAATGAGCATACCAATTCACCTGTGCTTACACCCAAGACTTTTTGGCCCAGAACCGATTTCTCCATGAACCTACCCGATATGTCCCCAAGTCCACAAGAGGCCCGCATGATCAACATCCGCGAGCACTTTAGGGCATTCCTGAAAAACCGAAACCAACGACAAACACCGGAACGGTTTACCATTCTGGAGGAAATATATAAGTTGAATGATCACTTTGATGCCGATGAATTGTATGTACACCTAAAGGGCAAAGGCGTGAACATTAGCCGGGCAACCGTTTACAATACCTTAGAACTACTCTTGGCCTCCAACTTAGTGGTCCGACATCAATTTGGACAAAATCAGGCCAAATATGAAGGGGCTTATCGGTATCGCCAACACGATCACCTGATTTGTCTGGATTGCAACCACGTCTTGGAATACTGCGACCCGCGCATCCAAGCCATACAAGAAATGGTGGCACAAATCCTGAACTTCGAAATCACCCACCATGCCCTTCATATGTACGGACATTGTAAACGGGACAACTGCGAATTTAGGGCAAGAAAAGGACTCGCGGGAGGTTAATGTTTTGTTACTTCACTTGCAACCCGAAGGAACTTTTCCGTAATTTAATCTGCGATATGAAAATACATCTCTGGATCATATTATTCCTGAGCGCAATCGGTACAGGAGCCTCTTTTTTTGGGGTTTCGCTCACCCGATTCGAAGGGCGCTTCCAAAATGAAGAGGTTACCATATTCTGGCAAGTGAGCGATGATATGCCTATACGTGAATACATCTTGGAACGGAAATCACGTTACGAAAACGGTTTTCGCGAAATAAAACGCCTCAATGCAGATGGTTCACGCTCTTATCAATACCGAGATGCGGACCTCTACAAAGACAATGTGCTTTCTTCAGAACAAGTCCAATATCGTCTGCGCATACTCGAAAAAGACGGAACCCTTACAACCAGTCCCATTTTAAATGTCAATTACTTCCCAACCGCCATTCGTCGCACTTGGGGCAGCATCAAGGCCATGTTCCAATAATTGGACACAATCGTTTTTCCAATTCTTACAGATTTCCCGACTCAATACCTCCGTTTATGTTGTAGATTTGTGAAAAACTTGGAGAAAAAGACGTGTCTAAAAATCTTTTGATTCCTGCTTCCATCGTACAACGCATGATTGCCCGAATGGCACACGAAGTGGTGGAGCGTAACCGTGGTGCAGAAAACATACTTTTATTAGGTATTATCCCACGTGGCGCTGTTGTTGCATTTCATTTTGCCCAAGCTATTTTCGAAATCACCGGACATCGGCCAGAAATATTGACCTTAGACGTTAACCCATTTCGGTATCAACCCCTTCCTTCCGGCAAACCCTATCCCGCGTTTCAAGCCTCTACCGAAGGCAAAGATCTTTTATTGGTGGACGACGTATTGTTCTCTGGTCTAACCATTCGGGCGGCCCTCGAAGCCATTAAACCCAGTGGACGACCCCATTCAGTGCAACTGGCTGTCCTGATAGACCGGGGCCACCGAAAATGGCCCTTGCAGCCAGATTATTGTGGACGTTATATCCCAACCAAACATCAAGAACAAATTTTAGTGGATGACGCTCAGAATCTGGCCGTTTTTTTGGAGGAATAGACGTCCTGTAAGAACATTTTACCGACCCAAATGCTTTGCAATCCTATATACAATAGGGGGTTCGGCAAAATAACCCCGACATCTTCGTAGGAAACACGGCCACAAGACACAAAAAAGGGGCGTAGCCCTGCCATCTAACCAACCCCGTTGCTGGGGTTAGTGCGTTACGGAAGGTTATTCATATCCTAAAGAGTACCCCAAAGCGTCCCCATAATACTTTTTTTCCTCGTCAACGTAGCCTAATAAAAAATACAACTCCCTCCTTACATTTAATCTCACTTTATGACGGAACCCATTTTCTGTAATCCCTATTTCAAACCTTTTTTTATATGCCTTTATAGGTCTTTTGAGGAAAATAAGCTCGCTTCTTTGGAACCTTTCATTACGGTTCTGGGCTACTCCGTCATTCAGGGTAGGAATTTGATTTTTAATGCTGATTAAAATCGTATGTTCATCTATTTTAAATGCCTTTATTTTAATGTAAAGATAGCCATGTCCAGTACGCTTAAATGAAGAAACGGTCCAAAAAGAATGGCCATTTAGGTCAAATGTAACCATTCTATTGTCCATAGTATCATGTAAATCAATCTCGAAAATTAAAGACTGCCCCCAACTGATAAAAGGGCTGAACGAAAAGATGAGTACAAGAATATACTTACTCTTCTTAATGCCATGGCAACTGTTTCCGCCCATTTAGTTTTCCTCCTTCATATTGGTTTATAATGTGGTTTATCTGTGGTATTACAAGATTTAGCCCTGCTATTTTTTTAACTGTAGAGGTCATAAGATTCCCTTTAGGATCAATATTTTTAGGCATCGTATATCGCTCCCCAGGATGACGCACAAGCCCCATGCTATGCCCAAGTTCATGAACGGCTGTCCGCTCAAGCGATGCTTTACCGTCTTTTGTCTTCCCGCTTTTGTTTTCTTTATCCCGTGCATTATCCAAGATTTTACTGGACACTTCAATAAACCGTTGTCCGGGTTCAGCAGAACCGTGTGCTCCTAATCCTTCACGTATTGCAAGTACATGATCTGTAGATTTTATATCGTCCACACTACTGGCAACTGTTAATTGCAAATTCGCTGTAATAACCGTTTTAGCGTCTTTATCCTCGAAAGAAAATAGCTCGTTAAAAGACTCCATTATCCGGTCTGCATATCCACCCATCTTTTCTTGTTGCTCATTGGTTAAAGAGCTTGGTTTATTCAAACCTGCGTTTCCAGTTAGGTCTATTAAGGTCGCTGTAACTTGGATATGCACATACCGTGTGCCATTCTCATTTTTTATAGTAATAATTACCTCTTTCCCATCCGGATCCACCATGCCGAGTGGGTTGTTCATCACATAATTATGCGGGTGTAGCCGATTGATAGAGCGAAAACGTGACACTTAAGGGGCGCTTCATGTGACTTAAATGATTAATCGGTATATTCTATAAATATCTTATCCTTTTTGTTAAAGACATACTTCACTTCATAGCTATTGTTTTCAAGACGTTCCGTATCCACATAAAAAACATTTAATTCAAGAGGATTAGACATATTTAAAAAGTAATAACTTTTAAGGCCATGCCCAGTATTAGGGTTTATACAACCCATAGAATAGAAAGGTGTCTTGCTTAAAATAATAGAAGGAGACTTGTGTATATTAAATTTTTCATCTATCGCGTAAATATGTAATTCTTTTCTGATTTCACAAAAAGGACGTGTTTTAGCCCATTCGTTATCAAGTGTATCTTCATCATTAAGCGTGGTTACAAATAAATACATAATACCATCTTGCTGATGACGTTCTACTTTCTCAATAGCACCTAAAGGTTCACGATATTTTACACGCCCTAATAGGGGGAACTGAATTTTAGGATCTATTTTAACCAACAATATTTCTCCTTCGTTCAGACCGAAATGTCCGGATAAAATATGGATCACAAAAAAAGATGAATCCTCCTTATCCTTATCAATACCAACATTACTTTCGCAAGAAAATTTTACATTTTCCCAGTGGGCACGGGCATCGAATGTAGTATCTGCGACATTTTTTCCCCATTTGCCCCAAATAAATGCAGAAGGGGTATAAGCATAAAATTTTCCATATCTTTCAGAATACTGTTGGGAAGAGGCATATTCAATACGATTGTAGCCCAACCCATATCCTTCTTCAAAACGTATTTCTTTGCAAATAGGTTGCGCCAAAATACTCGTAAATAGCTGAGCGCTAAACACTATGCAGAAAGTAAAAAGTAGTTTATTAATGAACATATACCCCATTAAGATTTACTTGTTTTTTTGGGTCTCCCATAAAGTCTTGAATTGCTTTATCATATTTCCCGTTAGCATATTTAGCGCCTACTATGTGTAATGCCTTTTGTTGTGCTGGTGTAAGGCTATAAAAATTAGAAGGATATACAATTGTATAGGCTGGTATTGTGCTGAGGTCTTTTGCTACGTTGGCATTGCTTGGCGAGTTGTACTCTGTCGCCCCATCCGCAATATTTGTTTTGACGGTAAAAACCATCAATGAAACAGACAATGCTTGTACAAAACTTTTACGGGCTCTGGTGTCATTGTCACTAAAAGTACTAAACTTCCCTTCTTTTGCAAAATCCAGTTTTGCCCTATGGTCATCCCATGTGCGGTATTTAGATTTTTCATCACTACCTTTAGCCATTACAATATCAAATGTGGTTTTTCCTCCATATTCTTCGGCTCCTTGCTTTTTTCATTCGCAGCAACAACCCGATTACGTATTGATTCTGCAACAACCTGCATTAATTCTCTACTTTTTCCACTCATCTCACCGTAAACAGTAAGTGCAACATTCATAATACCATAATTGACAAGTTTATTACCTAAGTACATGACAAAAAAGCTTTTCCGCCATGTTGCCTATCTTGTGGGTTCTGACATCTACAAGATTATGGCAACAAAAGCGAAAAAGCTGGCTCAATATAGTGAGCTACAAGATTTTTTTAGTAAAGAACTTCGGCTCA
>JAEUSQ010000048.1 GCA_016788705.1 Bacteroidetes Order II. bacterium | reverse complement strand
GTATGGCGTTCTTCGGCCTCGAAGCGGATGTCCACCTCGATCACCACCTTGGGTGGAAGGGCGATGTAACGCTCGGTCTCGCCGATTTTCGCCAATTGTGCTTTCTCGAACAAGGCAATATCGCACGCACGGTTGTGCCCGACCCCCATATGCAACCCAATTTCGTTGCTGAGTACTCGCCATGCCTTACGATCAAGGCTTTGAAACAAAAAATGCAAGACCGCTTCTATGATCCTTGCTTGTAAGTAACTACTGCCCATCAAGTCTTCCACGTTTTTTTGCCCATTCAGTACCTTCCGATACCCTTTATAATAATAAGGTGTACCGTTTACTTCTTCGGCAATCAAGTCTTGAGAAATGGCTAAGGTTTCCATACACATTCAGGCTCGTTTATCACTTGAACTGGTGGTTGATTTAGGGGTTTCCTCCGCGCTCAAAACGAATCCAGTCTAAGGCAATTTGTGTGTTTCCATCAGCCGGATTACGATATACCAACCAGACTTCTTGCACCCCACTCGCTTGAATTGGGATTTCCTGTGAGGTAGCAAGATCGGTACTCCCAACGACGGTTCCATTGATGCCTCCTACGCGCAACTCTATGGTTCCTGTGGCTTTGCCCACCAATCCCAAAACCAATTTTCGGATATTCGTCAAGTCCAATTTGTCGTACATCAAAAACGCCTGATGACGGATATTGCCTAACCAATACTTTCCAGCGCGTTCTTCGAGGCGGATATTGGGATCCATGCGGGTATAATGCTCGGCTTGGATGGTGGCTGGTCTTAAAATCAGATCGGCTCCGGTGATAAGCGACCGAACGCCCTGAGCGCCTTTATCCGCATAAGCTGCTCGGAAGTGATACGTTCCATTCGGTGCATTTTGGGCTTTGTGTTCGGTCATGGGCAACTGACCTGATAGCGGTATTGGTTTTTCTTTTTTGGCCAAAGACAAGATGTAATCCGCAATGCGCCCGGCTTCAGAGGCTGTTAAGCCCGGATGTGCGGGCATTTGTTGTTGCCCCCAAACACCTCGGCTCCCCGTCTGAATTTTGCGGGCCAGATATTGTTGCATGTTTTTTCCCGATTTATACCGCTCCGAGACCTGCATAAATGAAGGACCTACGGCTACTTCTTGTGTTTTGTGGCACGATGAACAATCCGATTTTTCTATCAACTGTACTGCCGAGATGATCTCCTTTTGTTGCTGGTGTCCTTGCCCTACGCTTGTAAGATCGAAGCCCATCGGAACAAACGTTTTATTAATCGTCACCATTTCAGGATTGATGGTTCCGTCTTCGCGATCCGTCACCGAGACGTGGTAGGTTATGGGTTGATTGTCCCAATAAAACGTCCGATTTTCTACGTTCCAAGTGATTTGTGGTGCTTCATTTCCAGCCAATACTTCAGTTTTGGTGGTAGATTTACCGCCCTCAGCATCCGTCACTTCCAACGAAACGGCATAAACACCGGCTTTATCGAAGGTGAAGGATACGTCTTTTCCGGTTTGGGTGGTTCCATCGGGGAAGTTCCATTTATAGGAAAGCACATCGTCTTTGTCGTAATCAATCGAAGCCCCACCAGAGAATTTTACAGAAAGAGGAAGTGCGCCTGACGCTTTATCGGTGGTGATGGCTGCAATCGGCGCACGGTTTCCGGCATTATAGCCAATTTTCACGATGCGGGCATCCAAGTTCTCGGTAGTCCAACTTTTCCCATATTCGAGCACATACAACGAGCCATCTGGCCCCCACTCGGTATCAATCGGGTTAGCAAATTCAAATTGCTCAAAAACAGGCTCCATTTCGTAAAAATCGCCTTTTTCGTCTAATTCCACCAAATAAAACTTCCCGCGCATCCATTCATAGGTCATCACCTTGTTGTCGAAGTAATCCGGAAGGGCTATTGCCGAGTTTTTGTACTGCGACGAGTCATAAAAAGGTGCCACCATCGCCGTCCGTCCACCAAAACCCATCAACGGAAAGTCTTCGCCATTCCAATACGGATACCAAATGAAGGCTTTTTGAGCGGGCGGCAGTTGCTGAATCCCCGTATTATTGGGCGAAAGGTTGAGCGGTGCATTGGGATTAAACGGCTCGCCAGAAGTTTTGGTCGCAAAATCGTAGGCGTTATATGGTTTATTGTTGGCATTAAACAGTGGCCATCCAAAATAGCCCGCTTTCTTGGCTTGATTCACCTCGTCGTGGCCACGTGGCCCACGTCCGGTACTGTCACGCACCGCATCCGGCCCCACATCGCCCCAATACAAGTATTTTCTTTTTGGATCCCACGCATGACGGTAGGGATTTCGGCAACCCATCACATAGATTTCGGGTCGGGTTCCGGCAGTTCCTTTTGGAAATAAGTTGCCTTCTGGAATGCTATACGAGCCATCTGACTCAGGTTTTATGCGCAGGATTTTGCCACGTAAGTCATTGGTATTAGAAGAGGTATGTCGTGCATCAAACGCGGAGCGGCCAGGCTGTCCATCTATGGGTGCATACCCATCCGAGAAGAAGGGATTCGTGTTGTCGCCCACCGAGATAAAGAGGTTCCCAGCATCGTCAAAGTTTAGGTATCCGGCAGAGTGGCAACATTCTTTTCGTTGAACCGGAATCTCGATCACCACTTTTTCGGAAGTCTTGTCCAACTTATCGTCCTTCAGTACAAAGCGCGAAACACGTTGAGCAGAGCTATCTCCGGGTGGCGAATAAAACAAGTAAATCCAATGATTTTCTGTATAATTCGGATCTCGAACAAAGCCCAAAAGCCCGTCTTCTAATTTGTAATTCACCTTCAAGCTGTCCAAAACACGGGTAGATTGGGTTTGGGCATCGTATTTTTTGAGCGCACCGCTCCGCTCAATGAGCACCACATCACCATTTGGAAAAACTTCCATCGCCATCGGTTCGAAGAAAACCTCCGAGAGTACTGTTCGGGAAAAACGTGAAGTTTCTGGAACCCGTGGTGTCCGCGCTTTGCTATAATCCAATTCTAAATTCTCGCCAATGGCATAGCGAATACCGCCCAGAAGGTGCTTTAAGAACAATGGTTCGGTATAACTTTCCTCGGTATGGCCCAGCGCCGTATAAAACGCCCGCCCACCGTCATATTCATGATACCATGCAATAGGATGTTTGCCATTCATCTTGCCGCCTTGATAAGATGACTCGTCTAAGTCCAACAAAATCTTGAGGGTAGAGTCAAGGGAGCCGGGCTTAAAATCATACCACTCGTCCTTGCGAACCCACGGATTGGGCAAGCCTTCGGTGGCGGGATGATTGGTCTCGCGAACATGTAACTTGGCTTCCTGAATAGCGGGATGGCTCTCGAAATAGGCGCCCGCCAAATGGTTGTACCAAGGCCATTTGTATTCCGTATCGCTTGCCGCATGAACGCCCACATAGCCGCCGCCTGCCTGAATATAGCGCTCAAAATCTGCTTGTTGAATGTGGTTTAGGACATCGCCTGTGGTATTCAAGAAGATAACGGCGCTATACCGTTTTAAATTTTCTTCATTAAATCGAGCGGCGTTTTCGGTGGTGTCCACCAATACGTTATACTTCTTGCCCAATTTCTGAATGGCCTCAATTCCGTTTGTGATAGACGGATGGCGATACCCCAAGGTTTTGGTAAAGACCAAGACTCGTGTTTCGGGGCGCTGACGGTTACAGGAAGATGCCAGGTTCAAAAAAACCATTGCTAACAAGAGCAAGACCTGTGTTGGACGCGGGAAAAACTTCATAGGAATGCTAAAAATCAAGGGTGAATTTCTGGCCAAGTTAAGACAATGTGTGCCCCAAAAAAACAGTACTTAAAAATGGTTTGGATACAACAAACAGCAAGCCCCCCACTTCCAAGGCCAACTTAAAGAGCAGGGGCTTAGGTGTGCATTTAATAAGGGGCGTGGAAATGTTTATCCCCTCCTACAAATTGATGGTAAACTTTGTTTTACCCAGAAAAAGACCCCGATTGGGTAACAGGTAGTCCGTATTATACCTCCCAGTAGTGGCATTATACGTCATAATACTGGAAGTAAGAGAGGCGTGCCGTTTGAAGAGAGGAAAGGATACCCCAAACGGAATTTCGAAACCTGCGGCAGAAGGGCATCTGGGGTTTAGCCCGTTTTTATGGGAATTTGGCGTATTGCATAAAGCAACATAAACCCCAACACCCGCCATCCCTTTTACTTTCCGTGAGAGATCGAAGGTGCGTACCAGAGCCAAGCTATACCGACGATCCACATAGAGGTCATCTTTCGTATTACCGCTATTTTCTCTCGGAACCGAGTCTGTATAATGTGTTGCTGTTACCTTCGCTTGCAGATTCCACTTAGAATCTTTCAGGGGTTTTAACCAAGTATAGGCCAATTCTGTCTTATTAGAACTGTATTCATTTTCGTTGAATTTATATGCATCTCTCGAAAAACTCAGTTCCACCGCATGTTGCTTGGAAAAGCGATAACCCGCCATTCCCCCATATCCGATATGGTTGCTACCGCCACGAAGGGGCATTTGATCGAAGGTGTAATAAAACCCGGGCTTGGACTGGAAGACCAATTGTGCATGTGCCGTGCCGAAAAGGCAAAAGAAGAACAGGCCAGCCACCCATGCGGCTCGCATAGAAAATAGGTATTTCATGATAGTTTTGGTATTTGGTTTGAAAGAACTATCCAGCAGGCACGTGCAAATGTAGAATAGCAGTGAAACGTATTAAACCACGTAATTCGTATGCGGTTTATAGAATAAAACTCATTTTGTCTGCTGCAATCCAAGCCTGATTATAAACCTGAAGCGCAAAAATGCGGACTTATTTGGGCCTAATCGGCCAGTCGCCCTATTTTAGTGCCGAAAAAGCTCCACTCACAGATGCAATTTAGTTCCACCCTTACGTATTTAAAAAACCGCCTCCAGACGCCTTTACCCGGTGTAGTGGCTCAGTCTCAGATGGCCCCACCGTATCGCCGGGCCCTCGTGGAAGATGCCTTGCGAATGGCACGAGAGGAAAACGGTAAACCACCCCGACATGCGGCGGTTGCCCTTATCCTCTTTCCGAAAGACGAGACCGCGCACATTATCCTCACGGTTCGCCGTTCCGACCTAAAAGACCATCCCGGACAAGTTTCCTTTCCCGGTGGGCGGATTGAGCCGCAGGAATCGCCAGAAGAAGCTGCTTTTCGCGAGGCCCAAGAAGAAGTGGGCATTGACATGACACAACTTCGGGTGATTGGAAGGCTTTCGGAACTTTACATCCCGCCTTCTAATTTTTTGGTACAACCTTTTGTAATGTACCACACCCCAGCGCCCCAGTTTGTCCTTCAGACAACGGAGGTGGAGAAGGTACTCGAAGTGCCTTTAGCACACTTCATGCAACCTGAAAACCGAAAAACCCAACCATGGCACCGAAACGGAGAAGTGATTCATATGCCTACTTTTGTGGCAGCCGGACACACCATCTGGGGGGGAACGGCGATGATGCTAAATGAATTGCTTGCCTTGTTACGAGATCGTGCGTAGGGTATAAAGTTTCTGTTTAGTTGAATTGGTAGGTTCATCCAATACAAGATTTCCGATGAATCCCACAAAGTGTGTTTTTTATTTTTTACAGGTTCTCAGCCGCTCTAAAGCCTCCTTCGCAATGGGGTCTTTTGCTCCTACGGCCTGCCGGATCAGGTCATATCCTTTTTGCATTTCAGCCAAGCCTTCTGTGGTTCTACCCCTGCGCAATAACGCGCACCCCTTAATGCTGGAAACTTCCCCCTGAGGTGGTCTGATTTAGGCGGACACAAATCTAACTTAATATTGTGTCATGAAGAAACAAGAACAAGCAGTAAGTCCTGCAAGTGCGAACCGGTTGCGGCGCAAGTATGACAGGGCGTTCAAAGAAGAAGCAGTGCGGATG
>JAEUSQ010000047.1 GCA_016788705.1 Bacteroidetes Order II. bacterium | reverse complement strand
ACGGAAATCTTCAATTACATAGCGTGCTACTACAACCCGAAAAGGAGGCATTCGGCACTGGGCTATCTTTGCCCCGACAACTTTGAGGAACGCTACTTTTCTAACTTAACGCTGTGTCCGTGAAAATGGGACCATGTCACTACGTCCATACCACGCTTTTTGATGCTTTAGAAAAACACTTCAATCCCAAAACATTTCTTATATTCTCTTAGCCCATTCCGGGCAAACTTCTTCTATTCAGAACGACAGATGGAAAATATGTAAGACTCCAAATTCTGAGTTGTTACTAGGGAGCACCCATTGCACCGGATGCCCTAAAAGACACTGCTCGATACTATACTTTCCGATATGTGTATCAACGGGATGGGTCGGCAACGTTTCCTGCTGCAAAATAAGCGGCCCCAAGGCCATTTTACGACAAATGACCAAAACCGTTCTCTGTCTTGGAAGCGGTTTTTGGTTTTATCTTTTATCCCTTAATTTATCCTATTTCCCTAATAATAAGCCAACAATTTCCGTTTGGCCATCTATATTTTTTAGACTAAAGTTGCATAAAAAAATTCGCGCCCTTGCTTAATGCACAAAGACGCGAAGTGATGAAACCGTAATAAGGACGATCCCTAATTTCAAGGGTTAGGGACACATATCCAAGCATCAAACTGCATTTCCTCTCCAGAATACCAGCTACAATTACAACCGCAAGATTGACTAATACAACTTGCCCCCTTGCCAGACGGTGCAGAACAAGTATGGGCAATACAATTTGTATCCGGTCCTCCACAAGAAGCTGTGGGACCATTATTCGATGGCGGAACTGCAAATACAGTATAGTTACTTAGACAGACAAGAAATGTCAAACCTAAAAATAAAAATACTTATTTATCTTCATAAAATTACAGGTTTAGGTTATACAGGTGAGCAGAATTTAAAATCTGTTATTACTTCTTCGCCATTGCCATCTATTGTACGGCAAGAGCACTGACAATCTGTGGATTGACAATAGGCAGATCCATTGATTCCTATGCATGTGATCGTAGTGTCAGGGCAAGAAACATTCCCCAAGCCACAGGCACTTACTCGCCGTAGGTTTAGAGGTAGCAATCCAAGATGGTGTTGAAATTGCTAACATCAAGAAGCAGGTAAATGTAAAAATTTTTGTCTTCATTACTTTTACAGTTTAAATTTATAAATTAAAGGGTCATTAGCTGCTATTGCTGGAATGACATAAATATTTTTTTCGTTTATCAATACTTGACCTATCATGACAAAGTTTTTAACATCTGTTTTTGAAGCAAGCTCATTTTTAAATAAATGAAGCATTTTTGCCATTTGCCATTTGCCATTTTTTTGCCTTATAATTGCTAATTTGTTAGAGTATGAGATAGCAATCGCATTTTTTTCTAATTTACCAATCGTTCCGAACAGCATCGTAAGGGGTTGATGATTATTCGAGAGCATAGCAGTCACTGCATTACTATTATCGTTTAATACCCTCGTTATTCTTTCATTTTGAAATGACAAAGATTCTAAAAAATCACCTTTTTTATTAAAAATAAATACAAAGGGCAATGTGCGATAAGCTGCATATATATTTTGACCAGCCTCTGCAGCAACAACTTGATTAAAGCCCATTAACTTATCCTTTTCTGAATACAAATAGGGAAGTATATTGATGGCTTTTCTAAAAGGTGGTTTTGCTTCAAAGCCTTGCATAATGAATTTACGATCTGGCGATTGTTTCGTCACAAAAACAAAATCTTGGTTACACATGGCATTGCCTTGGAGTGTTGAGGCAATAGGCAGACTATCCACATAGTTCATTTCTTGCGAAAAAGCTTGTATCCGGCCATTATTGCGGTCTTCTACAAAAATATACTGGCCATTGTTGCAAATACTGGTGGGCTGACTGAACTCCCCAGGCCCTTGGCCATTGCGCCCAGTGGTCCTTGAAATAGCAGACGATTTTGCCGAAACCACCGCTATATGATGGTTTTTAAAATCCACAATATAGAGGGAATCTCGATGCAGGATAAAGGAGGTAGGAGCTGCCAATACCAATTGGCCCGTGTTGCCTATCGCTGTTTCGGGGTACAATGCCTGCGGCGTTACAGCATCTAAGGAGATATTAGTCGTCTTTTTCGGCGAAGTATAAGCAGACAAGTTTTCCTTTACCAACTGCTCTATTTGTGCTGGTAATTCAGATGTTTGATGGGTGGTTCTGCATCCACTGTAGAACACAAGAACAAAGAAAAGACAACTAATTTTTTTCATCTTATTACAATTTAAAGGGTTAGAATACCTACAAAGTAAGACGTTGAATAAGTTCATCAGGCAATAACAAGCGATTATATCCTTCCTCAATTGTATAATGTTTTAAATTGTAAATCCCGATGCCATCTGCGCAAGTAGTGGTACAAACCCGAAGCTGATCTAATCGTTCTTTAAGGTATAGTTGGTTTGTTAAAGGTGTTTCAAACCACGCATAATGTGCTTTTTCGGAATCAGAGATATATTTTTGATTCGGAAGAATAATCATGATCTTTTTATGGTATTTCTTGGCATATATTTCCTTGAAAGATTTCACATAAGCCTTTAAGTCTTCCGAGTTTTTGTAGAGCGAAAAGATAATTAGCCCCCGCTCATTGATAGCAACTTGATTTTTTTCCTTGAGTAAGGACGTTATATGCGCAGGAATGAGGTTATGAGCCGTTGAGATTGGTTCTCGTCGAACGTCCTTGGCGCATCCAATAAGCAAACAAGCACCCAAGGCGATCAAATAAATCTTAAATCTATTCATGACTCTTGATCTTAAATAATTGAATTGCACTGTAAAAACAAAAGAAGCAAATGCTTTTATGCTATTTTAAAATCACAATGAACGTAAAAAAAAACAACCGTTTCAAAACACATAAACACACATTAATCAAATATTCATATATTTATTTGCCTTCACGAATCGTATCCTTAGCTTTGTCGTGCCTTTTATATTCCAAAAGCTTATCAATTACTTGCTTATGCCCTCTTTAGCCGAACTTTTAGAAAACCATTTCCAAGAAAAAAGCACAAAGCGCAAGATGTTGCTTCCGCCACCGTGCTTTACCGAAATGAATGGCGAATACGTGTCATTTACCGAAAACCGTATTTTGATCTGTCGCTTCCCAAACGACCCGCGATTTCAAAACCCCATTGGCCTGATGCAAGGCGGGTTTATTGTGGCGGCCATAGACAATACGCTCGGCCCATTAAGCTATTTAGTTGCGCCAACCAGCGTCACTACCCAGCTAAATACCACTTATTTAAGACCCGTTACGATTAGAGATACATATGTAGAAGTGCATGGCGAGGTTTTAGAGCAAAGTAAATCTTATTTACACATGCGGGCTACCGTGCTGAGTCCGTCTGGGAAAAAAATTGCATTAGCCTTTTCCACCAATCAGATTTTAGCCCCTTAACAAGGTTAACTTGCGTTTTTTTCTTATTTTAGGCAAATTGATCTTCTAACCTAATTTGAATTATGATCCAAGAATCCTTAGAGAATGGGGTACTGATTCTCTCCATTCACCGACCAGAACGAAAAAATGCGCTGACCCAAGACATGTATGGACACCTAGCGGATGCCATCGCTACGACTCAGTCTCGCCCTGAAGTACGGGCTGTCTTGCTACGCGGCAACGAAAACTTCACATCGGGCAACGACCTGATGGACTTTGCCTTTTTTGCCCAAGCAGGAACACCCTTACGCGAAACAGCTACGGTTCGCTTTATTTATACAGTGTTAAACATACAAAAACCTTTGGTTGCAGCTGTTCGAGGCTTGGCGGTTGGAATTGGGACAACGGTGCTGATGCACTGCGATGCGGTTGTGGTGGCCAAAGATGCGCGTCTTTCGTTGCCGTTTTCGCAATTGGGATTATTGCCGGAGTTCGGGTCTTCTTGGCTTCTGCCTTCTATTGTTGGGCACACCCGTGCACGGTATTTGCTCATGACCGGAGCGCCCTTTAGTGGGGAACGTGCCTATGAGATGGGCTTGGCTACGCACGTGACCACGGACGAATCTGTCTATGACGAAGCCACGAACGTTTGTACACAATTTACCAGCCTTGCGGGAAACGCTGTCCGTGATACCAAAAGCCTTTTAAACCCTGAAAAGCGAAAATTGGCCTTAAAGGCTGTTATCGAAAGTGAGTTGGATGCGTTTGAGGAAGCACTAAAAAGTTCAGCCTTCGAGGAAGCCGCAACGGCCTTTTTCGAAAAACGCAAACCCGATTTTAGCCGTTTCAGCTAATTGTTGGCCGTTGAATCTCCATTAATTGGGGCATTGTCCAGGCATCTTCCACCCGAAATGGCCCAATTCCCGTCCGGCGAAGTACCGTAAGATGTGCCCCAACTCCCAGTTTTTGTCCTAAATCATGTGCTAAACTGCGGATATACGTCCCTTTACTACACCGTACCCGAAACGGCACATCATTACCCGATTTTCCCAGCAAGTCGAAATCATAAATAGTGACGCTCCGTTCGGGAACCTCTACCATTTCCCCCCTTCGCGCTTTTTTGTACAGACGCTCACCTCCAATTTTTATGGCCGAGAACATGGGCGGTCTTTGTCCGATTTCTCCCCTAAAAGCCATTCCTGCCGCTTGAACGTCTGCGAGCGTGAGATGGTCTGCGGAAACTGTTTCAAGGACTTCCGACTCGGCATCGTAGCTTTCGGTGGTTTCCCCTAATCGTATCATTCCGGTGTATTCCTTCTCCATACCCATAAAGGTGTCTATTTGACTCGTTGCGGTACGTCCTACACACACCAATAACAAACCAGTAGCCATGGGGTCGAGTGTGCCTGCATGTCCAATTTTCTTGATATGCAGGATGCGCCGCATTTTGGCCACCACATCAAACGAGGTCCACTCTTTCGGTTTATCCACCAAAAAAATCCCCGCCGTAAACTCCAAAGGGAACGTTCCGGCGGGTATCAGCAAAGGATGATCCATCAGAAATTAGGCTAAAACACAAACAGGTCTCTAATCTTCCTTCAGATGTGGGTACAGCGTAGCATCCACTACCACCTCCCCTTTTTCTTCCCGTTCTTTGCGCAAATCAGCAAAAAGGTGTTCCATTTTCATGGCTTGCTCCTGTGATTCATCCAACATCAAACGCAGCTCCGGAATAGCCCGAACCTGATGACGAATCCGGGCGGCTAAGGCATGTCGGATTTCAGGGGTAATGTTTTCTAATCGTTTAAAGGCGTTTTTTCTTTCAATAGGCTCGCCCATGATACTAATATAGATATAGGCGATAGACAAATCGGGAGTGACACGGGCTTGGGTAACGGTTGTCATTGCCTGCGACGACTCGAAAAAATCGGTTTGAAGCAAGACCGCCACTTCTTTTTGAACCAGTCTTGCCACCCGTTCGGTACGGATACTCATATTTTTTTATTTTAATTCGAAGGGTTAGGGGTTAGGCTGGGCTTTTCACGCCACAGATAAAGGTCTAAAATGACACGAATCCGGGCCAATGCCTCCCGTGCAGTCTGACGAATCCAAGTGGGTCGTGTAACTCCTGGTGTTCGGGCAACCAAGCCATAAGCCGTTATTTTTTCATGCTTTGCAATATACAAGGCGCGGAATAAATGTTGTCTTTGCGAAACGATCACCATTTTTTCAATGCCAAACACTTTTTGCGCCCGTACTACCGAATCTAAAGTTCTTAACCCAGCACCATCTTCTTTCATCGCTCTATTCGGGATGCCTCGTTCCCTAAGGGCTTTCCGCATCATACCGGGTTCATTGTAATTGTCTTTACGATGATCGCCACTTAACAAGAGGTACCGAACTTTTCCTGTAAGATACAACGCCGCTGCCGCATCCATGCGGTATTTGAAGTAAAGATTTACCCCACCAGACCGCGTGCGATTGCTGGTACCCAACACCAAAGCGGCCTCCGCCTGTGGCACCGCTTCGGCTGTTTCGTACATGAGTTTGCTGGTACTTCGTGTAAGCCAAGCCGTTGTCCCTGCCAATAACCCAAACCCAGACATGACGATCATGACCAAACGCATAGGGAAGATCAAACGACGTTTTTTAACGGGCAAAGGGGGTGGTTTAGAAGTAATGGGCTTGGGGAGGTTGTGCATGTTATTGGAAAACAATAAAAAGGCGAATGAACAGAAATTAAGCCTTTGGTACGCGACCTTTCGTCGAAAGATACACCGTCGGCTTGATTTTACCAACGCAAATATGTATTATACATGTAAGACACCTCATTTCATGGATATACACGATCAAATGCCAAGGCGACGGGGACGCGCAACCACCCACAATCCTCAAAACCGCTTTGAAACGCGTCGGGTTGAATACGATCCGGCTGCATTAGAAGCAGATGAATTGCGTCAGATCACCACCGAAACATTTTTGGATCCTTCCAAAAGTATTCTGTCCAAGAACGACAGCCCGGATATTCCATTTACATTTGGCATTAATCCGTATCGTGGTTGTGAACATGGATGTGTGTATTGTTATGCCCGCCCCTCCCATGAATATTTAGGGTTTTCCGCAGGATTGGATTTTGAGACCAAGATTTTATACAAGCCAGATTCGCCCAAACTTTTGGAAGCGGCTTTTAGGGCCAAGAATTGGATTCCTCAGCAAATTGCACTCTCCGGAAATACCGATTGTTACCAACCCATAGAGCGACACATGCAGATTACCCGACGTTTATTAGCGGTTTTCTGCGATTTCCGTAACCCGGTCGGCGTAATCACCAAAAATGCCCTCATTACGCGCGATATAGACCTTTTGCAAGACCTTGCCCGGCAAGACTTGGTCGTAACAATGCTCTCTGTTACCACGTTGCACGATGAATTGGTCAGTACAATGGAGCCCCGTACCTCACGCCCATTGGCACGCCTGAAAGCCATCGAATCATTGGCATTGGCGGGTATTCCCGTTGGTGTAATGGTTGCTCCAGTAATTCCGGGACTTACGCATGAAGAAATTCCAGAAATCTTACAAGCGGCCCGCGATTATGGCGCGCAAGTGGCAGGCTACCAGATGGTGCGGCTCCCCGGTGCTGTTCAGGGGCTTTTTTTACAATGGTTAGACAAGGAACTCCCCCTCCGAGCACAAAAAATCAAACACCGTTTAGAAGATTTACACGGGAAAGAACTCCGTGACAGCCGATTTGGCCACCGAATGAAGGGGAAGGGAATCTGGGCCGAGACCGTTCGCCATATTTTCCGGGTAGCTCATCGCAAAAACGGCTACTCAACCAAGTTTCCTAAAACCAGAACCGACCTTTTTCAGGTACCCCAAAAAAGCGGAGATCAATTAGACTTATTCTGAGTAACAAGCCCTCACAAACAAAATGCTTTGGCGATTAGTCCTTCAGTTTTTTCCACCAATTAAACCATAAAAAGGCTGAAGTGACCAGTAAGGCCAACATACTCCACCCAAAGCCGGACCAATTTTTAAAGACAAAATAGATGGGGACGATCACAAGACACATTTGCCAAGCAATCCCAACCAATACATTAATGAAGTCACGACGAAAATCAGTATTTGGACAGAATGCCGGATCTTCAGCCATTACTTCCATGCGAATAGGCCCCCAGAAACCCCATGGACGGGTTTTTTTGTAGAAGTTTTTGACCGCTTCGCGGTCGTCTTCTGGGGTTAATAAACATCCTGTAATTGAACCAAGAAGTGAAAAAAGCAATAGTGGTATAAATTGCTCCATCGGAGACCAACCGGGGAAAAACGGTGGAATTATAACCACCCCAAGCAAACCCGCAAGCATCCCAAAAAAGTATCCATATCCATTAAAGCGCCACCAGATCCACTTCAGCGCATTCGCAGCTGCATAGCCACCATAGAGCGAGCCGACAATCCACTCGGTCATTTGCTGAATGCTCCCTCCTACAAATCCAAAAGCAATACCAACTATTACCACGCCTGCACTTGCCCAATAGCTCATACGGACATAGTTTTTTTCTGGTGCCGTTGGATTGATATACTTTTTATAGAGGTCGTTAACCAAATAGGCAGGGCCTGCATTTAGAAACGCTGAATAGGTGGACATAAACGCGGCCAATAAACCAGCGAGCAAAAGTCCTTTCCAGCCGATAGGAATGTATTGGTTGATGGCAAAGGGTAGGACTTGTTCAAAATCCACCTGGTCACCCATCTTGGCAAGTTCCGGAATAAAAAAGGCGATGGCCAGTGCCCCAAATCCGGCAATCATCAAATAACGCGGCAAGGTCAATACGATAGGTGTTAAGCCAAACATCCGAGCAGCATCACTTGGACTCCGGGCCGAAAGTACCCGTTGCATGTCATAACTGGGCACTGGTCCTGCCAAACTGGCCCAAACACCCTTAAAAATCATAAGGGTCATCAACATTCCAAACATTCCGTAACCATCTTTTTCGATCTGTGCATTGGCAGAGGGGAGAATTTGTGACCAATCCAATTCCAACTTCCACCCCACCCAAAGGTCGTACCAGCCAGCAGGCAAATTGGCCGCAAGCAGGGCCGGATCGGTTACCCACATCGCAATGACTGCTACCACAATACACGAAGCCGTCATAATGATAAATTGTAGCACCTCGGTCCCGACAACGCTATAAAACCCCCCTTTAACACTATAAATCGTCGTGATTGCAATAATCAACAAGGCATACGCATCTTCGTTTGACAGACCAATCGCTGCAATTGACAAATCCCAATGCAAGAAAGTAACCGCAAATTTCCCAATCCCTTCCACAAAATATCCCATAAATGCAATCACGGTTATCACCGCAAAGATCACCACCACACCATGAGCCAACCGTGCCCCACGCCCTTCGCCAAACCGAAAAGTGATCCATTCGGCGCCCGTAGTCACCCCCGATCGTCGGAGCCATGCCGCCAAAAACACCATCATAAAAACCTGATTCCAAACAGGCCAAAGCCACGGAATCCAGGCACTCTTTAGACCATAAATAAATAAAATAGCCACCGTAAACATGGTTCCAGAAATGTCAAACATACCAGAAGCATTGGAAAGGCCCAGGGCGTACCAAGGTAAGTCGTTACTGGCCAAAAAGTATGCTTTTACACTCTGCGACGCCCGCTTGGCCAACCAAAAACCAATGGCGAGCGTACCCGCAAGAAACAGAAAGATGATGGTTAGGTCTAACCAGTGGAGGGTCATCATGCCTATTGATTGTTTTGGGACATAAAATACCGGAGTGTACACCTTAGGGCTACTTCGGCAAAGTATGTTAAAATAGGATGGTTTTGGGTTAAATGAAAGCCTTTTTTATTTTAAAAACCTAAAAACACCACACCCACAATTATAGTCGCCTCCATTCCGCAAACCATAACAACCCGTCAACGAGCTTTCTTTAGAAGGGCTGATAGAAGAAGAAATACTTTTTTTACCTATGCCTATACTTTACGTCTATGGAATTGAACGAGAAGTAATCACTCAATGTACTACTCCCGCGCTTCACAACAAAAAAGCCTTGGTAAAAATACCAAGGCTGCAAAAGAAGGCAAGACAAAACGGTTAAAAACGGTTTATGCGAAGATCAACATATCACATGCTACTCGCATAAATTAGTTTTTTATTTTTAAATAACTTATAGCTTTTGCCAGTCATAGAAAGGGTTAAGCCTCCACCCTTCCATTCCGATCCTTTTTTGTTTTTCTTAACCCGATTCAACACAGTGCCTTTGGAAGCATCTGGCAAGAAGACCTCCACTTTGACATCGGTTCCGGTTTTTTTGACAACAAATGCGCTCGTACCATTTTGCAGATCAGTTGTCTGTGGGTCTAAAGCAATCCCATCTTCAAAGATACGAATACACGTTTTTTTCAGGGCAGACCATGTGTATCCAGCGGATGGGTTACAACCATGTGCATCTTGGTCGCCTCCAATAATCGGAGAATCTTGTGCAAAAATAACCGAAGTAAATCCCAACAGGATTACCGTCCATACTGACATGATCATGTTTCTTTTCATGTTGCAAAATTTTTAAAGGTGAACAATAAATACAAAGCCCATAAGAACTTCTATTAAGATACATATCTCCACCCCAAATCCCAACACAAATTTGAACAAACCAACGCTTAGGTTCCAAAAATACGGTCTCCAGCATCGCCCAGACCGGGTAAAATATACTTTTTATCGTTTAATTCGCGGTCTAAAGTCGCCACAATGATTTCCACATCAGGGTGTGACGCCTCAAGCGCCTGCACGCCTTCTGGAGCAGCCACCAAGCTCACCAGATGTACCTTTTTTGCCCCTTTTTCTTTGAGCATATGAATCGCCCAGATTGCACTCCCGCCCGTTGCCAGCATCGGATCCACAATAAAAACATCAGCCTGTGGCAAATGATCTGGTAAGTTTAGGTAATACTCTACGGGGTGATGCGTTTGTTCGTCACGATAAACCCCAACATGACCAATTCGGGCTTCGGGTACAAAGCGCACAAAGCCCTCTACCATGCCAAGCCCTGCCCGTAAGATCGGCACAATGATAATTTCCTGTGCAAACCGATAACCTGTTGTTGTTTCTAAGGGTGTTTCTACCGGATATTCCGCCAATGTAACATGGCTGAGCGCTTCATAGGCCAAGATCGCAGAGGCATCGGCCAATAGTTTCCGGAAGATTCCGTGCGGGGTATTTTTATCCCGTAAAATCGTGAGGTCCCGTTTTAGAACCGGATGATTGACAATTTTTAGCATAGAGATTGCATTAAGTTCATCGAGGGTGTATTAAGTTCAAGGCTGCGGCCCCGTTTGTACCCTATGATCTGGGTTAGTAATCCATTCACTCCACGAGCCGGGAAAAATTTGCGGCATAGGTAGGCCCGCATAGACAAATGAAAGAGCCAAATGTGCTGCCGTCACGCCAGAACCACAATAGCAAACAGGATAAGTATAGGGTTTTAATTCGTTTTTGAGTGCTGGAATGGTTTTGAAATATTTTATTTTACCGGACCTTTCTCCATCAAAGCTACTGATAAAGGGACGTGAAATAGCCCCGGGAATATGTCCTGCTATCGGGTCAATGACCTCATTCTCTCCACAATAACGGTCAAATGTTCGGGCATCTAAAAGCCGACCTTCGTTTGCTGCCGCCAGCACATCCGCCACCTCTGCCACCATCTCTGAACGAAGTCGTGCAACAAACGGTCTCCGGTTTTTCGGTTGAACGGTGGCTGTTGTCGGAAGCCCTGCATCTAACCAAGCAGGCCACCCCCCTTCCAAGACAGCCACATTAGGATGTCCCAGCCAATGTAGCAGCCACCACGCCCTTGCGGCAAAAGCCCCGCCGAAGTCATCATACACCACTACTTGTACCGCATCATCTATGCCCCAAGTGCTTATTTTTTCGGCGAGGACGGATGGATCTGGTAAAGGATGGCGTCCGGTTTTTCCTTTGATGGCAGGACCGGACAAATCTCGGTCTAAATCAGCAAATTGTGCACCCGGAATATGCGAATGGTGAAATAACCTCCACCCTTCATCGGGCTTCAAAAGGTTATGACGCACATCCAGAATCACCCAATTAGGATCATTCATGTGTTCAAACAGTGCCTGCGTGGAAATCAGTACTGGATACATTTTTTTGCTTTTCAATAACGGATTTATATAATTTTCCCCCTTCGGTGAGTGTCCGCGATTGGATTTTGTAATCCACACGGAAAAGCCCAAAACGGGGCTGGAACCCGTGCGCCCATTCAAAATTATCCATCACCGACCAATGAATATAGCCTCTTACATTGGCGCCGTCGCGTATGGCTTCCTGAAGTGCGTATAAAGAATCTCCCAAAAAAGCCACCCGTCTTTGATCGGGGGTTTCACCATCACAAATCCCATTTTCCGTAACCCAAATGGGCAAACTTAAGGAGCGCACCAGCATCAGCGCATCGTAAAAAGACTGTGCCCACACCTCCCAACCCATGTCATTGATCCCAAAACGAGGATCTGTGTGCATGGTAAAAGGAGGTTGCTTGAATGGATTAAAACGGACCAGACTTCGGGTATAATGATTTAAACCTATAAAATCCAATGTATTGGCCAATTCGGGTAAATGAGATTTTAGATCAAACTGACCCGGCATAGACAACTGAAATACACCAGACTGGAGCGCTTCTAAGATGGCGTCATTGTATAGGCGATTCATTAGATTGGACAAATAGCGATCTGCTGGATTCCACTTGGACTTGGGGTCAAAGAGCAAAACATTTTTAGCAATGCTTACGTGGCAGGGCACGCCATCTCCATCTGCATCTAATCTATCCAGTTCATGAATCAAATGGTAGGCGCGGGCATGTGCCAGCAATATGTTTTCCATCACCATTGCCATCGTATGCGGTTCGGTTTTTCCAGGAGGAAATTCGCCCAACATCCAGCCCATAACCGAAAACACTTCCGGCTCATTAATGGTAATCCAATAATCAACCAAATCTGATAAGGAAGGGACTACAAATCGTATAAATCGTTCAAAAAAAGCAATATTTTCCCGATTTTCAAAGCCGCCTTTTTCTGAAAACCAAATCGGCTCGGAAAAATGATGAAGCGTTACCATTGGTTCGATGCCAGCCTCTCGGAGTTGTTTACACCAATGACGATACGTAAGCAAGGCCGAGTCGTCGAAACGCCCTTCTTGTGGTTCAATCCGGCTCCATTCGATAGAAAAGCGATAAATCCCTAAGCCCAAGTCCTGCATCAACAAGACATCAGAGGAAAATCGGTTCCAATGATCGGCTGCAATACCACAGGATTCTCCCGTTCGGATGCCTGACGACCCATCTGGCCGGGTAAAACCTTCGAATGCAGTCCAGTTATTATTTAGGGTTCCGCCCTCAATTTGGTGTGATGCCGAGGCTGCGCCAAATATAAATTCTTTCGGAAATACCAATTCTTCAGGTATCGCTTTGGTAAAATCCAGTAGTTTGTTTCGCTTAATCAAGTAATTACTTTTTTTAGTTTCTACAAAGAATGCATACTGTATGTATTTCTTTCATGAGCACAATGATCAACTTAAAAATAGGTACTTTATACAAAATAATTATTTAATATGTACCTAGTTTCGTCTGGGAAACTACTTTTATTATTGAAACCATACGATCTATGTTTATTGCGTCTAATTCATAAAACAGGGGCAAACGAATCAAGCAATCGGTGTATAAATCGGTATTCGGTAGGTTCCGACCATCATGTTTTTGGGCATAGAACGGGCTTCTATGGAGTGAAAGATAGTGAAAAACTGCATGAAATCCTGCAGCACCCAACGCATCTATGATTTTTTGACGCTGAAGCCCATTTTGGGCCACCACATAAAACATATGGGCATTATTGGTAGCATAATGTGGAATGAATGGTAAACGAATACCTTGTGCTTCCGCAAGTTTCAGGCTTTCAAAATAATGAAACCATAATTTTTTTCTTTTTTCTTGAATAGACGTTAAATATTCTAATTGTGCAAATAAAAATGCTGCAACAATTTCTGAAGGTAAAAATGAGGAACCCACATCTATCCATCCATATTTATCTACTTCTCCTCTATAAAATGCTGCACGATTGGTGCCTTTTTCCCATATTATTTCGGCACGTTCCACAAACTGAGAATCATTTACGACCAGCATACCGCCTTCGCCCGAAATGATATTTTTGGTCTCATGAAAGGAAAAAGCAGCTAAATGGCCGATACTGCCCAAAGCAACTTTTTTGCCATTTGAAAAGGTGTAAAAACTATCTATGGCCTGAGCGGCGTCTTCAACCACGTACAGTCCAAATTCATGGGCAAGCGCCATCACTTTTTCCATATCACAGGCTACTCCAGCATAATGCACCACAACAATGGCTTTTGTACGAGCGGTTATCAATGCTTTTAGGTGAGATTCTTCTATTCCGGGGTGATCTGATCTTGAGTCTGCAAAAACCAATTTTGCCCCGCGAAGTACAAAGGCGTTTGCTGTCGAGACAAATGTATAAGACGGCAAGATTACCTCGTCGCCTGGTTGAATATCTAATAATAAAGCAGCCATTTCGAGGGCATCGGTGCAGGAAGTGGTTAATAAGCACTTTCCAAAGCCATAATGCGCTTCAAAAAACTGATGACACATCTGGGTGTATTTACCATTTCCACTAATTTTCCCATAATGGACCGCATCCTGAATATATAGTGTTTCCTTGCCCGTTAAGTAAGGTTTATTGAAGGGAATTTTTTTCATTTTAAAGATATAGTAGATTAAAATTTCAATTTCGATTGCACAGCCTTTAATAGATTTATAATCAATCCATTTTCCAAAGAAGATTGTAATAAACCTTCATTGAAACGATCGGCGCGCACCAAAACCGTCATCAATTTGCATAAATCTGGTATCGAAAACAAAGAAAAATCTGTATCCAATTTTTGCAGGAACCTTTTTCCTTCCATCCAATTTACCCAGTCAAAAACGATCATAATTGGTGTTTTATAATGAATAATATTTAAAAATTCTCTCAGCTCGACAGAATCAGTTTCAAATATTTTTTTTGAACCTTGATCTTGCGAAGAGTATTTTATTTCCAAAACCCTAATAAAATCCATTAGAGGTTCCCATTCTTCTAATGAATATTTAGAAATAACCTCAATATAATCATCGTGTAAGTATGGCATAATTTATATATTTCTCCCTCTCCAATAATGAGAAATATAAGATTGTTCTACAAGTATATATCCTTTTTTTTCATAAAAGGAACAGGCACGCCTATTCATTGCCTGGGTAGGAATTTTCATCCGTTGGACGCCAACTACCATTGCCCATTTTTCGGCATAAGCCAGTAATGTGGAACCTATCCCTTGAAACTGATGAAGCGGATCGGATGCAATCAGGCCAATATGCCCTATATTTTCCTTTATTTGGGTGGTAACAAATCCCAAAGGTGCTGTTTTTTGCATCAAAACAAAAACCGCATCTGCAAATGTACCCTTAACAGACGCCTCCACCCAACAGCGATACAAGCGATAAAAGTCGTTTTCATCAAAATAGGGGTCCAAACGAAAACGACTATATTTCCCGGCTTCAAATGCCAAACGGTACAAATCTTCGACCTTTAATCCGGACGAGGAAAAGGGCTGAATCTCGGATTTCGTTGAAGAGCTATCAAATAATTCCTTTTCATAAATACGTCTTTCTTCTTGCATGGTCATCTCATAGCCTTGAAAAGAAATCGCATCAGGAATAGGGCTTTTGGTGATAATCAAATCGTATAGATTGGCGTCATTAATTTCTCCAGATTCATACATGCCAATTTCTATTCCAAAAAAAGTACTGTCCCATTCTAATTTACGAATCATCACAATTCCTCATCTATAATATAAATAGGCCGAGACTTGGTTTGGTCAAATATCTTTCCAAGATATATACCAACAACTCCAATGGTGGTAATGATAATTCCCGAAAAGAACCAAATAGAAACCATCATAGAAGCATATCCAATAACCACAATCCCACCCGTTATTTTTTGGAAAATATAATAGAGTCCAATAAAAAATGCAAACAATGATATAGACAATCCAAATTTAACCATTAGTTTTAATGGTTTATTGGAAAAAGATACGATTGTATTAAATGCCAATTCGACCAATTTTCCAAAAGAATACGCAGACTTTCCTTCAGCCCTCCCTCCATGTTCTACCGCAATGGTGGTTTTTTCGTATCCAGCCCAATTCACAAAAAGTGGGAAAAATTTAATCGAATCCCCAATCATTAAAACGGAGTCAATAACTTTATGGTGATAGATGCCAAAATTGGCGATTTCGTGATCGTATCGGGTATCTGTAAAGAAACCATATACTTTAGAAAACAAGTAGGAAGAGGCTTTCTTTAGCCAAGAGTCTGAGCGGTTTTGGCGCTTTGCTTGGACCACCTGAAACCCCTCGTTTGCTTTTTGGTATAACCGAGGGATTTCTACTGGACGATCTTGTAGGTCACAATCCATCACCACAACCCATTCCCCTTTGGCAGCCCTCAGACCCGCCATGATTGCCGGGTGTTGACCAAAATTGCGGCTTAGGCGGATGCAACGCAAATAGTTGCACGCACCCGCCAACCGCTTCATTTCTTGCCATCCCTCATCGAGGCTTCGGTCGTCCACCAACACGATTTCATACGAAATTGCCATTTCCTGTAAAACACCTTCTAATTCTTTAATCAATTTTGCTACGATTCTTTCGGCATTATATACCGGACTAACCACCGATATTTGTGGGCGTACTTTTGCAGCCATTGGCTTGTTTTTGTTTTAATCCCAGTCTAGCGTCAGGTGTGTCAATACCGACAATTGCACCACATGGTTCATTTGGTTCTGGGTTTTCCCGGGAATCCATTGGTTAATATACGTTGCTTCTAACGATAGTTTGGGTGCAACTTTGTGTCCAATGCCAAAATTGGCGCGGTTTTGATCCGTTTTTCCTTCAGAAAGCCGAAACAGGTACTCATTACCCATCGCCGCATACCAATCACCTTTTGTATTCAGTTTCCGAGTTGCCCGAACCGAGTAGCGAGTACGAAGTTGAAAATCACGATCTATCCAGCGTTGCTCCAACCGTAACCGATGGGCGGCATCCGCTTTCCCCAAGGGTGCGCGACGAATCCACTGCTGATAAAGACGGTGTTCATACCGCCGCTCTGTTCCTCCTAAAATTGCAAGCGCATAGCCTATACTTGCTGTTCGGTTGGCCCGCACCTGACGATTTACGGCAATCCGGTTTTTCCATTGTTGCATGGCTCCAGTCAGATTTTTGAGTCGAATTTGCGAATCAACATGCAAACTCCAATCGTCCTCTAAACGATAGTTGCCTACATAGGTGTACCAGCCACCGCTGCCATGTTGCAGGTTTTGGCTCCACGCCGTTTGCATGGATCCCAAGAAAAAAATGATTCCCCAAATATGTTTCATGCCGTTTCCAATTAAGGTTGAGTTAAAAGTGTTCAACCCCTGTACGCCTCTCAACCAAAAGGGTGCAGCCCGAAAGGTTAGATTTTGATTACAAAACGATCTTCTGGCTTTACCGACTGAACAAACCCAACCATGAGCCGGATGATATTTTCCACATCGCGGGTGTCTATCATCTCGATAGTAGAGTGCATGTAGCGCATAGGCAAAGAGATAAGAGCACTTGGGATACCAGATTGGGCCACAAAAATATCATCGGTATCGGTTCCCGTATAGCGAGAGATGGCCTCGTGTTGTAAGGAGATTCCTTCCGCTTGCGCGACCTCCATGAGGCGTCCCACTACCAGCGGATGGTTGGCTCCGCCATGCGAGAGGGTAGGCCCTGCACCCAATTTTACTTCGCCATGCTCCAAGGAATTGATACCAGGGGTATCGGTAGCATGGCACACATCCACTATCAAAGCAACTGTGGGATATAACCGATAAGCTGCCATTTTAGCCCCATTTCCACCTATTTCTTCTTGTACCGCATTAAGGGCATACACCGTTGCGGTAGGCTTTTTGTCCAGTTGAAGGCGTCGCGTGGCCTCCGCAATGATGTACCCCCCAATCCGGTTATCTAAGGCACGTCCGATGATACGATTGGGAGTCAATTCCAAAGGCCCATCTACATAAACGCCCACCTGCCCAATCCGCAATCCACGGGCTTCGGCCTCGTCCTTGGTGTCTGCCCCAATATCTACCCATAAATCATGTATTTTAGGCACTTTTTCGCCTTCACGATCTCGAATATGAATGGCCGTATTGCCTACTACCCCCACAACCTCACCCAAATCACCTGCAAAAACCACCCGTTTTCCACGTGCAATCGCATGATCGGTACCGCCTACCCGCCGTACATAGAGCAAGCCATCCGAGGTGATGTGGTGGATCATGAATCCAATTTCGTCTGCGTGGGCTTCCAGCATCACCGTAGGCTGCGAAGAAGTGCCCTTTATGATGGCCCAGGTATTGCCATAGGCATCATTTTCCACCTGATCCGCGAATGTGCGCGTGTATTTTGCCCAAACCCGTTGGCCGGGCGCTTCAAATCCCGAAGGACTTGCTGTTTGGAGTAATTCCCAAAGAAATTCTTTTGCGTGCATCAGCATAAAATAGGTTGTGATTTATGTTAATTTATCCGATCTAAAATAAATATTATCAACTTTTAAAGATAAATAATTATTTATCTTTTTGATTATTCTTCAGTCTAAAAATCATGAAGGTTTAATGTTTAACGCTTTTTTTAAAGGCTTCCCCTTGAATAAATGAACTTCCCAAGGTACAACATAAACAGATTAAAAACACGTTTCTATGAATACAATTTTTCATAGAACTTCATTTTAGGGGTTGTCAACCCTAATCATTTCCACAAATAAGTGAAGGAAGATGCCTTTAGAGTTTGTATCTTCGATTAAATACCCTTGTACTCAACTTAATCTTCGTACAACTTGCGTAGTATCATTGCCTGGAGTTTTCGTAGGCCCATTGCCATTAGCGCACTCTTCTTGTTACTTATACTTATCTCCATCGCCTCTTGGTGGCGGCTTCCCGTTGCGTTGTTGCCCAACTTACATTATCCGGCACTCATGGTTTGGACTTCCTACCCAGATGTGCCGCCGGAACGTGTGGAACGAAGCATCACCGAATCCATTGAGGAAGCCGTTGCCGGAACCAATGGCCTTAAACGCATAACATCACGCGCCCAATTAGGAGGAAGTATCACCCGTTTGGACTTTGGCTGGAACACCAATTTAGACTTGGCCATGCTGGAAGTGAGGGAGCAGTTAGACCGATTGGGCGCGGCCATCCCAGCCGAAGCGGGTCGGCCAATTGTTCTGCGAATAGACCCCAGTGATCGCCCCATTATGCATATCGCCTTAAGCGAAAAAGGAGGGAAATCAGGTAATTTATTGGGCTTAAAGCAAGTAGGGAAAGAGATTATCGCACGAAGAATCGAGCAGTTGGAGTCTATATCGCGTGTACGAGTAACGGGGGGCTTCGATAGAAGAATTGACATACAGGTAGAAGTGGAGAAAATGTCCGCCTATGGCATACAACTCGAACAATTGGAACAAGGCCTACGCTCGGCCAATATCGCACTGCCTGGCGGCTTAATACGACGTGGGCCATTTCAATATGCAGTAGAAATTAGTGGGGAATTTAAAGATTTAGAAGATATTAGGGCAACCCTAATCCCCCACGTGGGTGCTACCCCCATTCGTCTTTCCGATGTCGGTTCCGTCCGTGAAAGCATCGCAGACCGGCGCGGCGCCGTCCGGTTGGATGGAACCGAAGTCCTTTTATTGCTTGTAGAACGTACTCCCGATGCCAATACCATTACAGCAGTAGAAGAGGTAGAAAAAGTCTTAAAAGAACTTTCCACAGAATTACCCCGCATTCAGTTGGATGTAGTGATGGACGATAAGGCATTCATTGAAAATGCCATTGGCGGCGTCACCCAATCATTATGGTATGGCGGTCTATGTGCAACCCTTGTTTTATTCCTCTTTTTACGAAAACGCCGGATTTTACTGGCCGTAGGAATTACCATTCCACTTTCTTTATTGCTAACATTTCTACTCTTTGAAGTGTTTGGAGTCACGTTTAACCTGATCTCCTTGGGAGGATTGGCATTGGGCGTGGGGATGATTCTGGACAATGCCATTGTGGTGATCGAAAACATCATGCGTCTGCACGATGAAGGAAAAAGCTGGTCCGATGCTGCACTACAGGGCACGGCTGAAGTAGCCCCTTCTATTATTTCCTCCACCCTTACCAATCTCGTTGTTTTTATTCCGATTACCTTTGCAGAGGGCTTAGCCGGACGTTTATTCCGAGATCAGTCATTGGCCGTAATCTGCTCGTTAAGTGCATCATTATTGGTGGCGCTCTTTGTCGTACCCCTTTTAATGGGAAGAAAAACCCGATCTCGTTTAAAAAACAAACCACTTCCAATTCCTGCTATCGAGGTACAACTTGGACGGTTTATGGCAGGTTATGAACGTTTTCTTTTGTGGTCCTTAAACCATAAAAAACAGGTCCTTATCGGGTGTGTGTTGTTTCTCGCAATCGCGGGGCTTATGGCCATGATGCTTGGCCGTGAAATTGTACCCAAAACCGACCAGGGGCGTATTCACGCACGGGTTACACTACCCGCAGACGCCGACCTTCCCCTTTTGGAAGAACGGATACAAACGATTGAAAACCTTTCCAATGCCTCTAAATCTATTCGACGAATCTTATCCGATCTTGGTGAACGAGACGAAACCCGTTTGGACGCCGACCCACGACCACCCTATCAGGCAGACCTTACCTTTTTATTGCCCGAAGACCAAGAAACCAAGAGGGTACTCCAATACCTTTACACATTAAAACTACCCTCCGATACACAATGGGAAGTGGAACCGCAACCCAGTGAGTTAGATGAAATATTAACCACTACCGATGCAGACCTATACTTAGACCTAAGCACAGAGCGGCGAAGCGATGCAGAAGAAATCATTCCCACCCTCATCGAAGCCCTCAAGAAAGAAACCGCTATCCAAAATGTACGGAAAGCAAACGCCGTAAATATTCCCGCTTATTCCCTGATCTTCAACCGAGAGGCACTTGTTCGGTTTGGGGTTTCTGCTGCCACAGTAACCTATTATCTGGAAGCTTCGGCACGTGGAAAACAAACCACCGAACTCAGAAGCATCAATGAATCTATACCAATCGTACTTAAAACCAGCAATATTGATACCATCGAGAAACTTTTAACACAAAAAATCCCCACAACTTCTGGAAGCCTGTTACCTCTCTCAACCTTTGTCCAAGCCCGTTTTATTGAGTTACCTGCAGCACTGTTTAGGTACGACCAAGCCAATGTGGTACGGATTCTCGCAGATGTCGCTCCAGATGCGGACCTTGGATCGGCCACGAGTGCCTTAGAAAAGGTAATTCAAAAAACCGTACCGCAACAAATTAAAGCGGATGTCCACGGAGGAAACGAAGCTTTTTTATCCAGTTTACAAGCCCTTATTTGGTCTCTTTTATTTTCTTTTGTCCTAGTCTATTTAATCTTGGTCGCCGAATTTGAAAACTTGAAGCAACCCCTCATCATCATGACGGTGGTTCCCTTGGCCATTGCCGGGGTTATTCTGACACTCTGGCTAACAGGTCAAACCATTAACCTGATGAGCCTGACCGGGTGTATTGTCTTGGTCGGCATTGTGGACAACGATGCTATCCTTAAAATAGATTTTATTAATTATGCCCGACAGCAGGGGCACGACACTCGGACGGCCATCTTGCTGGCTGGACGTTATCGCGCTCGTCCGATTATCATTAATACCATCACTGCCGTCTTGGGGATGTTGCCCTCCGCATTCGACGTTGGACAAGGAGTGGAATTACGAATGCCACTGGCCATCTCTATCGCAGGAGGATTGACCATTGCCACAGTCCTAACCCTTTTTGTAGTACCCGTACTTTACGAAAGCCTGACAAAGAAATAGCACCCGCTCGCGAATACGCCTACTTATTAATGAGTACGGAATATTTTCCGTGCATTTCGGTTACCCTGAGGTGGTCTGATTTAGGCGGACACAAATCTAACTTAATATTGTGTCATGAAGAAACAAGAACAAGCATTAAGTCCTGCAAGTGCGAACCGGTTGCGGCGCAAGTATGACAGGGCGTTCAAAGAAGAAGCAGTGCGG